>DATNLP010000299.1:0-11141 GCA_035602795.1 Acidimicrobiales bacterium
CGTCGTGACCCGACTCGTCGCGGCGGCCACGCCGCCCGCGGACCTGTGGGGCGAGCTCCCGAACCGGAGCGGGTAGCCACCCGAGGATGCCGCGGCCCGACGTCAGACCTTGCCGGTCCAGTTCTGCGCGTCGCGCAGCACCTCGTTGAACGGCTTGCGCGTGTCGAAGCTCGGTTCGCGTGGGAGTCCGAGGGCGCGTTCGCCGATCACGTTGCGTTGCGTCTCGTTGGTCCCTCCGGCAATGGCTGCGCCGCGCGCCCGCAGGTAGGTCAGTGCAGGCTCGGGCCCGTCGGGGTCGTCGCCGTCCCAGGTCATGGCGCCGGCACCGCCGATCTCGACCGCCAGGCGGGCCCGCCTCGGGCCGTACGTTCCCCGGAACAGCTTGACGTAGGAGGCGACGCCCGGGGTCAAGAGGCCGAGCTCCCCCATCTGGGCGATGCGCGCGCCCAGCGCCTTGGCCACGAAGTCGGCGGTATGGGCGCGCGCCAGTTCCTGGCGGACGATGGGGTCGTCCAGCCGCCCGGCCCGGCGCGCCAGCTGCACGAGGTCGGGTGCCAGCGGGCCCGGGCCTTCGAGGGGATTGCCGTCCTCCGGTCGCCCCGCGCCCCGCTCCATGACGAACATGGTCTGCGTGACGGCCCAGCCCGCGTTGACCTCGCACAGGCGGTCGGCATCGGGGACGACCACGTTGTCGAAGAACTCCTCGCAGAACTCGGCGACCTCGTTGATCTGCTTGATGGGCCTGATGGTGACCCCGGGGGCGAGGCAAGGAACCAGGAACCACGTGAGGCCCTGATGCTTGGGGACGTCCCAGTCCGTGCGGGCCAGGCACATCCCCGAGTCAGCCAGGTGGGCGAACGTGCTCCAGATCTTCTGGCCGTTGAGGATCCACTGCTCGCCGTCCCGCGTGGCCCGGGTGCGGGCGCCCGCCAGGTCTGAGCCCGAGGACGGCTCGGAGAAGAATTGGCAGACCAGCTCGTCCCCCGCCAGGACCTTGGGCACGAACCGGCGCAGGAATTCCGGGGAGGCGTAGGCCAGCATGGTGGGGACGCACACGTAGAAGGTCGTGATGGTGAGCGCGCCGAAGTCGGGCAGCACGAAGTCCGCCGCCTCGTCCACGAAGGCCCATTCGTACGCGCCGGGCAGGCCCTGGCCGCCGTGCTCCTTTGGCCAGGTGATGCCCGCGTAGCCGCCCTCGAAGAGTCGCCGCTGCAGCGCTCGATTGGTCGCCATGACCTCGGGCGTGTAGTAGTCGACGTCGTGGCCCTGGTCCGCGCCGTCCCGTCGCGGCATGTGCTCGCTCAGCCAGGCCCGGGCCGTTCGCCGGTAGGCGCGCAGTGCCTCGTCCTCGGTCTCGTCTGCCCTGGTGCGGTCGTCGGTCGTCATCGTTGTGAGAGGCCGTGGGCCCGGCAGATCCTCTCTCGGTGCCAATCCGGCTGGCCGAACAGCACGCCGTTCATGGTGATGCGGCGCAAGAAGAGATGTAGGTCGTGTTCCCAGGTGAAGCCGATCCCGGCGAAGACCTGGGCACAGCCCTGGGCGAGGTCGATGCCGGCGTCCGCCACCCACGACTTGGCCATGCTGACGACCTCACCCGCCTCCTTCCGGTCCTCTTGCACCGCCCGGACCGCGGCGGCGGCAACGGCCTTGCTCGCCTCGAGGGCCAGGCTCAGGTCGGCCAACTGGTGCTTCACCGCTTGAAAGGAGCCGATGGGCCGGCCGAACGCCGTGCGGTCGAGGGCGTACCGGCGCGTGAGCTCGAAGAGGGCATCCATGGCGCCCACGGTCTCCGTGGTGGACAACACGCAGGCCAACTGCAGCTGGACTTCGACGTCCCGGTCGGCGCCTCCGGGGTGTCCGATCGCCGACGTGACCGGCACGACCACATCGTCGAAGGACACCGAGCCGTAGCGTTGCGTCACGTCGAGCGCCTCGAGCGGTGTCACCGTGATGCCGGGGGAGATGGCGTCGACCATGAACTGGGAAACGCCATTGTCTCCGTCGGTCGAGACGAGAAGCCAGTCGGCCCCGAGTGCGCCCGGCACGGGTCTCGCCTGACCCGAAATGGTGAACCCCTCCCCTTGGGGGGTCGCGGTCACCGAGACGCCGGGTACCGGACCGGCGACGGCATCGCCGAACACCCAGGTGGCCGTCGCCTCACCCGCGCGGATGCAAGGGAGGATCCGGGCCTGCTGCTCGGGTGTTCCTGCCGTGGAGAGCGCGGCGGCGACGACATTCATGCCGACGAAGGGACCGGGCTGGAGCGCACGGCCCCGTTCCTCGGCGATGATCGCCAGGTCACGGAGGCCCTCGCCCGAGACGCTTCCGCCTCCGAGCTCCTCGGGCACCAGCAGAGCGAACCACCCGAGCTCGCCGGCGCGGCCGAGGTAGCCCGCCGGGAGGTCGGACTCGCTCCCGATGAGCTCTCGCACCATGGGCAGTGGGCATGTCGCGTCGATGAAACGCGCCGCGGTCTCCCTGAGGAGCTCCTGGTCGCTGCTGAGGCCGAGTTCCATCGCGTTCATTTCCGACTGGGGCGGTGCCGGCTCACGCCAGCAAGGCCCGGGCGGTCGCGGGCCTCCTGGGCTGGTGGAACTGCGCCACGGTCTACGGTACCATCGGTTCGGGTTGACCTGGGCAGACGCCCAAAAAAAGACATGAACCTGGGACGAGTGGCCTCTGATCCACCGGCGGTGTGCGCGGGTGGGTCGGATCGGGGGATGCGGTGCTGCAGTATGTGATCGCTGGCCTGGTCTACGGGGGGATCTACGCCATCACGGCGTCCGGGCTCGTGGTGACCTACCAGTCGACGGGCATCCTGAACTTCGCGTTCGCCTCGCTCGCCTACGCACTGGCGCGCCTCTACTACTACCTCAACACCCAGGAGCACTGGGCCATCGTGCCGGCAGCTCTCGTCACGATCGTCGTGGCGGGACCGGCTCTCGGCATCGGGCTGTACTTCTTCTTGTTCAAGAGGCTCCGGCTGGCCCGACCGCTGATCAAGGTCGTGGCCACCATCGGCATCTCGGTCGCCATCCCGCCCGCCGCGGCGCTGATCTTCGGCAACCAGTCGATCCTGTCCGCTCCCGGCCTCGCCCCCGAACCGGTCCGCGTGTTCGATTTCCTCGGCGTGGCGGTCACCATGGAGCAGGTCATCACGTACATCTGCGTGGCCCTCGTGGTGGTGGCCGGTGTCGTGGTCCTCCGGTTCACGGACATCGGGCTCCGGGTGCGCGCCATGGTGGACTCGCCCGCCATGACGTCACTCTCGGCCACCAGTCCCGATCGGATCTCCATGGGTGTCTGGGCCGTGAGCATCGGGCTGGCCGGACTTGTCGGTGTCCTCTCGGCCCCCGTGGTCGGCCTCGACCCGGGCGACATCACCCTGGTCATGGTGGCCGCCTTCGCGGCGGTGATCGCCGCCCGTCTGCGCAGCCTTTTGGTGGCCATGGTCGTCGGGCTCCTCATGGGGATCGCCGAGAACCTCGTGCAGTACTTCTTCACCAACTCGAGCACGTTGAGCGCCGACGTGATCCCGGCCATTCCGTTCATCGTCACGGCGATCGTCCTGATCTACTTCATGGTCCGGGGCACGGGGACCGAGGAGTCCGAGGGCTCGGGCGGCCCGCTCGATCGGGCCATCACGCCCCAGGGTGACGCGCCCACGGGCACCAACCGCGAGCGCTACGCCGCCACGTTCGGTTGGCACCTCCCCCTGCTCGCCTTCGCCATCCTGTGCGTCCTGCCGCTGGTCCTCAGCGGGTTCTGGGTCGGCCTCATCGCCCAGGGGGTCTGTTTCTCCATCATCCTCTTGTCCATCACCCTGGTCACCGGCGAGGGCGGGATGATCTGGCTCTGCCAGGCCTCGTTCGCCGGCATCGGGGCCGTCACGGCGGCGCAGCTGGCGGTCCACCACGGGTGGCCCGTGATGTTGGCGGTGCTGGTGGGCGGCGTGGTCGCCGCTCCGTTCGGGGTGATCATCGGCCTCGTCACCATCCGTCTGGGCAATCTGTACGTGGCGCTGGTCACGTTGACGGTGGGGTTGCTGTTCGACGACCTGGTGTTCACCCAGAACATCTTCTCCAACGACGCCATCGGGGTGAACGTCAACCTGCCCTCCTTCGCCTCGAGCCCGATCGCCTTCGCGTACCTGTCCCTGGCCGTCTTCGCCGTCGCCGCGCTGGTGATTCTCAACCTGCAGAAGTCGACCGCCGGCCTGGCGCTGAACGCCGTCCGCTGGAGCCCCGTCGGGGCACGGACCATCGGGATCGGCGTGCTGCAGATGAAGGTCCTGGTGTCGGGCATCGCAGCCTGCGTGGCCGGGATCGGCGGCGCCATGTACGCCCTCTCTCTCGGCACCGCCCTGCCGACCAATTATTCGTCCCTGCTCGGTCTGGTCTGGTTGGCCATTTTGGTCACGCTCGGCATCCGTTCCAACACGGCTGCTCTGATGGCCGGGGTGTCCTACACCGTGCTGGCGGGCGTCGCCGTGGCCTACCTGCCCGCTGCCTACGCGGAAGTCACGCCCATCCTCTTCGGGCTCGGTGCCGTGCAGGTGGCGAAGTTCCCGAACGGGGCGATGACGGAGAATGCCCGGCAGGTCCTCTGGTTCTGGGACAAGGTGCGCGGCGTCTCGAAGCCCAGCCAGATCCCGGCGGCCCCGGAGGCCGCAGCCGTGGTCGGGGGCGATCTTGCCTGAGCACCCTGAGCCCGCCACGTCCGGTGTGACGCCGATGGAGCCCGCTCTGGCCGCGGCCGGCGTCACCGTGCGCTTCGGTGGGCTCACCGCGCTGTCCGACGTCTCCATCGACGTGCCACCCGGGACCATTGTGGGGCTGGTCGGACCCAACGGTGCCGGCAAGTCCACGCTCTTCGCGGTGATCTCCGGGCTGGTCCGCCCCGTCACGGGTCGCGTCTTCATCGCCGGTCAGGACGTCACGAACTTGAGCACCGCGCTCCGGGCCCGCCTCGGGCTGGCGCGTACCTTCCAGCATCCCGAGCTGTTCATGGGGATGACGGTGCGCGATCACCTCGTCCTGGCGCACCGGGCCCACTACGAGCGGCACCGCTGCTGGAGCGACCTCATCAATCTGCGCGGCGTGTTCGCGCCGCCCGATCTCGAGACCGAGCAGGTCGATGCCCTGCTGGAGCTCCTCGAGCTGACGGAGATCGCCAAGACCCAGGTGTCCGTGCTCCCCTTAGGATTGGCGCGGCTGGTCGAGGTGGGCCGGGCGCTGGCCACGCATCCGAAGGTGGTGCTGCTCGACGAGCCCTTGTCGGGACTGGACGTCCGCGCCACCGAGAACCTGATCGCAGCGTTCGAGCGGGTCGTCTCCAGCAGCAGCCAGGGTCTGTCGCTGCTCATGGTCGAACACGACGTGGCATCGGTGTTGGCGCTGTCCAGCAAGATCTTCGTGCTCAATTTCGGTCTGCTCATCGCCCAGGGGACGCCGGACGAGGTGCGCGCCGATCAAGCCGTCCGCGACGCCTACCTGGGCGACGAGGATTCGACGGCCGCGGGAGAGGCCACGTCGGGAGTTCCGGCATGAGCGAGCCCATGCTGGTGGTCGAGGATCTCGACGTGAGCTACGGCGCCTCCCAGGCACTCTTCGGAGTCTCGCTGGAGGTGGAGGCCGCCTCCATGGTCGCCGTGCTGGGCGCCAACGGCGCCGGCAAGAGCACGCTGGCGCGGACCGTGTCCGGGCTCGTCCCGTCGACCGCGGGTCGCATCCGCTTCGACGGGGTCGACATCACCGGGCGGGCGGCCTTCAAGTTGAGCGCCGAGGGGCTGGCGCACATCCCGGAGGGCCGCGGCATCTTCCCGGGCCTGACCGTGTCCGAGAACCTGCGCATGGCGGTCAAGCAGCTCAAGCGGCCCGAGCGTGACGCGGCGATCGATGCGGCGATCGAACGCTTTCCCGTGCTCGGTGAGCGCCGCCGGCAGGGAGCGGGGACCCTGTCGGGCGGGGAGCAGCAGATGCTGGCGCTGGCCCGGGCGTTGGCGGTCACCCCCAAGCTCATCATCGCCGACGAAATGTCGCTCGGTTTGGCCCCGCTGGTGGCCGACGCCGTGTTCGAGGGGCTCGACCAAGCCCGGAAATCAGGTATCGCCGTCGTGCTCATCGAGCAGTTCGTCCATCGGGCGCTCGGACTGGCCGACAGCTGCGTCATTCTCACCCGTGGTTGCGTCGGGTGGTCGGGACCGGCCTCCGAGGCGCGCCAGGAGGTCATCGACCGCTACCTCGGGGAAGTGGCGCACAGCGCGTGACCGATCCTCGCAGCGACAGCGAGCAGAAGGAACAACGGTCGTTGGCCGATTTTCGGACCAGTTTGATCGAATGGTTGTCGGCCAACCTCACTTCCGAGGTGATCGACGCGCAACGGGCCAGCTCCGAGGGCGAGGACGGCCTCGAGGTGCTCCGGGCCTGGAACGCCCGGTTGGCCGACGCCGGGTGGGCCGCCGTCTCGTGGCCCGCTCGCTACGGCGGCCGCGACGCCGACGTGGAGCAGCAGCTGGCCTATCAGGAGGAGATGGTCCGGGCCGGCGCACCCGGACCGGTGAACGTCATCGGCGTGTCCAACATCGCACCGGCCATCATGTCGTTGGGCACCGACGAGCAGAAGGAGCGCTTCCTGCGCCCGATGCTGCGCGGCGACGAGATCTGGTGCCAGGGGATGTCGGAACCCGACGCCGGGTCCGACCTGGCCTCGCTGCGCACGGCGGCCCGCGCCGAGGGGGACACCTTCGTCGTGAGCGGCCAGAAGACATGGAACAGCCTCGGTGCGTATGCCGACTGGTGCCAGCTCTACGTGCGCACCGATCCCGATGCCCCCAAGCACAAGGGGATCAGCTGCCTCCTCGTCGACATGTCCTCTCCTGGCATCACGGTGCGCCCCTTGCGCACCATGTCGGGTGACTTCACCTTCTCCGAGCTCTTCTTCGACGAGGTGGTCGTGGCCCGATCGAGCTTGCTCGGCCAGCTCAACGAGGGATGGCGAGTGGCCATGACCACCCTCAGCCACGAGCGGGCGGGCGTGGCCCGCTTGCACCTCGACCTGTCCGCCCGATTCGAGGAGCTGCTCGACGCGGCGCGGAGGCGGGGGCCGATACGCGACGCCGTGCAGCGCGACCGGATCGCCCGTCTCTACGCCGACATCGCGTGCCTGCGGTATGCCACGTCGCGCGAGTTGGCCAAGGTCGGCCGGGGAGGGCAGCCGTCACCGACCATGGGTGGGTTGGCCAAGCTGGCCTGGGCCCGGTCTGGCCAGCAGCTGGCCGAGCTGGCGGTGAGCATGCTGGGCCCGGAAGCCCTCCTCAACGGGCCCTGGGCCAAGGCGCTGCTCATGTCGCCCTCGTATTCGATCGCCGGCGGCACGGGCGACATCAACCGCAACGTCGTCGCCGAGCACGGGCTCGGTTTGCCGCGGTGAGCAGGCGCAGACAGTGAAGAAATTTGGACAAATGAGAAAGGGCCTCAGATGACAGCAACGTGGGGATACGAAGGCCGGCGGGTGATCGTGAGCGGCGGGGGCGGAGCCGGGATGGGCGCCGCCGCCGTGCGCCATCTGAGCGACCTCGGGGCCGAGGTGCACGTCCTCGACCTGAAGGAGCCCCCCGTGGAGGTGGCGAGCTACCAGGCCGTCGACCTGCGCGATCCCGGCGCCACGGCGGCGGCGGTCGAGGGCATCGGGGGCACCATCGACGCGTTGTTCAACTGTGCCGGACTGGCGGGGTCGAAGTTCCCCGACCTCGATGTGATGCTGGTGAACTTCGTCGGCATGCGTCACCTGGCCGAGCTGGTGTCCGCCCGGATGGAGCCCGGGGCGGCGATCGCCAGCATCTCGTCCACGGCCGGATCCGGTTACTTGGCCAACCTGGGCAAGTGGTTGCCGTTCGTCACGCTGCCGGGATTCGACGCGGCCAAGGAATGGTGCGAAACCCATCCGGAGGAGATCGCCGGAGGGTACGGACCGTCCAAGGAGGCGATCATCGTCTGGACGCTCTGGGCCTCGTACGCGCTGGCCGAGCGCGGCATCCGCGCCAATTGCATCAGTCCCGGCCCCACCGACACGCCGATGATGCCGGACTTCGAGCAGTACGTCGGCAAGGAGTTCATGGAGAACTTCCCCGTCCCGCTGGGGCGGCGCTCGACCCCCGCTGAGCAGGCCTGGCCGCTCATCTTCTTGAACTCGCCGCTGGCCAGCTACGTGACGGGGGAGAACGTCGTGACGGACGGGGGGACCATGGGGGCCGTCATGACCGGCAGCATCGACATCTCCGGGCTCATCCCCGAATCCATGCAGTAGCTCGCTTTGCGCCCGGGCCCGAACGGACCGCCGCGTGCGGTCAGGCCGCGGCGCCCTCCAGGATGTGCACGGCGCACGACGACCCCAGGCCGATTACGTGGGCCAGTCCAACCTTCGCTTCAGGGATCTGGCGCGCCCCGGCTTCGTCGCGGAGGTGGTGGCACAGCTCCCAGATGTTGGCCAGTCCGGTCGCCGCCACCGGATGCCCCTTGGACTCCAGCCCCCCCGACACGTTGACCGGCATCGGCCCGTCGCGCCATGTGGCGCCGCGGTTGAAGAAGTCGACCGCCCCTCCGGGCTCACAGAGTTGCAGGTTGTCGTAGTGCACCAGTTCCGCCGTGGCGAAGCAGTCGTGCAGCTCGACGAGGTCGAGGTCGTCGGGGCCGAGGCCGGCGATCTCGTAGGCCTTGCTCGCCGCGTTATGGGTCAACGTGTTGATGTCGGGGAGCGCCTGCCCCGATTCCACCCAGGGGTCGCTGGTCAGGACCGATGCCACCACCTTGACCGCTCGTCGCTGCTGCGCCAGCGAAAGGGTCTTGAGCTTGGCCCCCGACACCACGACCGCCGCCGCCGCACCGTCGCAGTTGGCCGAGCACATCGCCCGGGTGTTGGGGTAGGCGATCATGACGTCGCCCATGATCTGCTCCAGCGACATCTTCTTGGAGTAGGCCGCCAAGGGATTGAGCGTCGAGTGCGCGTGGTTCTTCTCGCTGATGCGGGCGAACAGCTCGAAGCTCGTGCCGCCATGTCGGTGGCCGTACTCCATCCCGATCTGGGCGAAGACGCCGGGCATGGTCTCGGTACCCATCCGGCCGTCGAGCGGCGCGATCGCACCGAACCGCCCCTCGGGCGTCCACGTGGCGCCGTCCTCGCTGCGATCACCGCCGGCCAGCAGCCCGGCGCCCGCCAACTTCTCTACCCCCACTGCCAAGCCCAGGTCGACCTCGCCCGCCTTGACCGCCATGATGACCGAGCGGAGCGCCGTGGCACCGGTCGCGCAGGCGTTGGACACGTTGAACACCGGGATGCCGTACTGGCCGATCTGCTGCAGCAGGTGCTGGCCGATGGTGCGCCCGAGGAGGTTGCCGTAGGCGAGGATCTCGATCTCCTTCATGGTGACCCCGCCGTCCGCCAGGGCCGCCGTGGCTGCCTCGGCGGCCAGATCGATGACGTCCTTGTCCGGGTGCTTGCCGAACTTGGTCATGTTGATGCCCAGGATCCAGACGTCGTCGCTCATCCCCGTGCTCCTCGCTGACCCGGGCGCGTTCGAGCTGACGCTACCAGCCACTCTGAAGACGACCCGTTGAGAGGAGAGGCGCGTTCACTCCGCCCGGAGTGCCATCGTGGTCGGGGTGCGCGCCGCCAGCAGTGCCGGCGCTGCGGCCAGCACGGCGCCGGCGAGCAGCAGCACGACGGTCCCGACGACGAGCACCAGGATGGGTGCCACCACGACCGGGACCACACCGAGCGAGGCCGCGAAGCTGGACCAGAGGAGCCGCCCCATCGCGAGGCCCACGGGAAGGCCGACGACGATGGCGATGGCCAGGATCGTCATCGCCTGCCACGTCACGACGGATCCCAACTGGCGGCGGGTCATCCCCAGTGCCTTCAGCACGGCCAGCTCCCGGCGCCGCCGCCGCGTGGCGGCCAACACGGTCGCGGAGAGTGAGAGCAGCACGGCCACGGCCACGGCGGTGGCCAACACGATCGGCTGGCTGCCCATCTGCCCCGCGTTGACGATCGCGGCACCTCGGACTTGGGGTACCTGGTAGTCGCTCCCGGGGGCGCCGCCCGGACTGGCCGACACGATCCGGTTGACCACGTCGGCGAGGTCGGCTTGGGCGTCGACGTCGATGGCCAAGGTCGAGGGCAGCGCGGAGAAGGCTTCAGCCGGCGCGGCGTTGAATGCGCCGAGATCCTCAATCGAGAGCAACGTGCTCTCCGGGAGCATCGCGCCGCGTCCGAGTGACACGTGGTCCGACAGCGTCACACCGATCGAAGGCAGCGTCACCGTGCCGACGATGGTCAACCGGCGCGCCGTCGGGCCCGTCCCGACGAACAGGGTGTCGCCGACCCTCTTGCCTAGCTGCTGCAGGGTCAGCGCCCCCAGCTCGATCTCGCTCGGGCCGCGGCCGCTGCCGATCCGGATGGCCCCGGAGTCCGTCAGCATCGTCCCGCTCACGGTCGGCGGCTCGACGGCCCCGCCATGGGTGGCGAGTCCCAGCACGGGTACGACCTGTCCGTCGATCGGGAGTTGTGTGAAACCGAACGTCGACCACCCTCTGACGCCGTGCACCTTTGCCATGACGTGATCGAGCACGCCCTCGCCGTCGCCCAGCGTGGCGGCGTTGACGTCTTGGGGGAGGAAGCTGCCGTAGCCCCCCTCGTTCTGGATGAGGGCATCCCAGTTCCACCCGTAGCGCTGCGGATGGCTGACCAGGCCGTTGAGGCTGCTCCCGAAAATCACGGCCGCCACGACGGCGGCGACGGCAATCACACATCCCACGAGGTTCGAGCGCACCCCCATCTGCCTGGCGCCCGGGGGAGCGTCGAGCGCATAGCTGGTGCCGAGGGCCGCCGGCAGCGGCCACCCGGAGGACGCGGCCACCCGCGCGGTCAGCGACGGCCTCGTGCTGCCGACCGCGTGCGCCGGGCGGACGGCCCGCCAGGCCAGCCCGGCCAACATCACCAGCAAGAGGGCCAGGAGCACCAGCCCCCCGCCCAGCACCACGGTCGTGTCGAGTTGAAAGCCGCGGGCCGGGTCGACGGCGCGCACCGGTCCCACCGGTGCCAGCGGCGACAGGGCGAACGCACCGACGACGGCCACGGCGACG
>DATNLP010000307.1:0-2574 GCA_035602795.1 Acidimicrobiales bacterium
AAACGAGCCACTTTCGAGGACATCTTGAACGCGCCGAAGGCGTTTGGCCCTTTCCTCCGCTAAGCGGACCTCGAACTCCTTGCGTCGTTGAAGTTCCAACTGCAAGTTCGCGTTGCGACTTTGAAGAGCGACGTGCAAAAACCGGGTCCGAAGAAGGTTTCGGACTCTGAGTACCACTTCCGTCTGATCGAAAGGTTTCGTCAGAAAGTCCGTCGCACCTGCACCCAAGGCGTCCTGCTTGGCCGTATCAGTGGCGTCGGCCGTCAGGACCAAGATCGGAACGAAGAAGTCCGAGGGAATCTCTCGTTGCAAGGCTTCCATCAGGTCCAGACCACCGATGTGCGGCATGTGAAGGTCGAGCAGGACAAGGTCGGGATCCATGGCTCGGTAGTGCTCCAGGGCCTGACGCGGGTCGGTGATGCCTATGGTGCGGTCCACCCCCATACGTCGTAGGAGGCGCTCCAGGAGCGCGACATTGGCCGGCTGATCGTCGACGATCAGCACCCCCGCCGAACCCAGACCTCCGTCGACCCCGCCCGAAGGGAGACCCTTCACCTCGGGTTGATCGGCAGGTCCACGCTCCACCTTGAGCAGGTGGTCGGTGTGATTCTGCTCATTTTAATGGGCGTGCGAGCCGATAGAGGAGGAGCCATTGCCATCCCTGTGCGGAAGGGAGCCCAGTGACAGGCAGCCGATTACACAGCCCCTTACGGCTGCTATCGATACTGACGCTCGTCGTCCTGGTCGGCTGCACGGTCGCCGGATTCTTCGTGACCCGTTCCCTGGTCAACGACGAGCAGAGCCGCTTGTTGCGCGATCGAGCGGAAGAGGGGGGCCTCATCATCGAGAGTCTCTTCGCTCCGATCGCGTCTGCGTTGCCCAGTCTGGCGTCGAGTCAAGGGGCCCAGCCCGGCGGACAGTCACAGTTCGTCTCGCAGGCACGCAACGATCTGCAACTTGCCAGCGCGATCGGCGAGCTCCAGTCCGAGAACCACTTGTTCCGCTCCGTGGTCTCGGTCGGTGCGGGCCTGCCGCCGGACGCCAGCCCGAACGCCAGTCTGTCTTCCCTGGCTGCCCGCGCACTCGGGCACAAGAGCGAAGTGTCCGGCGTGATCCCCACAGCCAAGGGTCGCCGGTTGACTTTCGCGCTCAATGCAGGATCAGGCGTTGTGCTCTACGAGGAACTGGTGTTCGACCCTGCGAAACCGATCAACCTCGGGGCGTCCGGACCCTTCGGCGACATCGAGGGCGCCGTGTACGCATCCTCTCGTCCGAACCCACACGCGTTGGTCCTCACGACAACGGCCGACCTACCACTGTCGGGCCAGACCTCGGCCCAGCCGATCGTCGTGGGGCAGCAGCACTGGCTGATCGTCGTGCGAAGCCGCGGCGCGCTCGTCGGGACGCTGGCCAGCAAAACGCCGTGGGCGTTGCTCGTCGGAGGCCTGCTGGCGGCGACCTTGGCCACGCTGCTGGTCGAAACACTGTCTCGGCGCCGCACATACGCCCTGGCGCTCGTCGAGGAGCGCACTGCAGCGCTGCGCGACGCCGAGTTGTCCGAGCGCCAAGCCCGCAAGGCCGCCGAGTCCGCCAACCAGGCCAAGAGCGAATTTCTGTCCCGCATGAGCCATGAATTCCGTACACCTCTGAACGCGATCATCGGATTCGGTCAGCTGCTCGAACTCGACGACCTCGAACCCGAGCAAGAGGAATCCGTCAACCAGATCCTCAAGGGTGGTCGGCACCTACTCGACCTCGTCAATGAAGTCCTCGACATCTCCCGGATCGAAACAGGGAACCTCGCCATCTCCCCCGAGGCGGTCTCGATCCGCGACGCCGTCGATGATGTTGTCGTCCTCATGCGACCCCTCGCAGAAGTCCGCCACATCAACGTGCGAACGTACGGTCTCGCCGACGACAGCGGCGGAGAAGTCTATGTGCTGGCCGATCGACAACGGCTGAAGCAGATCCTGCTCAATCTCGCCTCCAATGCCATCAAGTACAACCGAGAAGGAGGCGACGTCACCCTCACCATGGAGCTGTGGAAACCCTCCCGATGCCGCATCGTCGTATCCGACACAGGCCCGGGTATCCCGGCCGAGAAGCTGTCGCACCTCTTCATCCCCTTCGAACGGCTCGGAGCCGAGGCCACGGGAGTTGAAGGGACGGGAGTGGGACTGGCGCTGTCCGAGGGACTCGCAGACGCCATGGGAGGCACCCTCGGAGTGGCTTCGGAGTACGGCCAAGGCAGCCGGTTCTGGATCGAGCTGCCAATAACGGAGGGACAGCTGGAACGGTACAACCGGATTTACAGTTCCGCTGAAGAACCGATGCCTCCCATCGATAGTCCATCGATCGACCGCCGCGTCGTCCTTTACATCGAGGACAATCTCTCGAATTTGCGCCTCATCGAACGTGTGCTCGCCCGGCGTGAAGACGTAGAGCTTCTGCCCGCCATGCAAGGACGCTTGGGGATCACCCTGGCCAGAGAGCAACAACCGGCCGTCATCCTCCTCGACCTCCACTTACCCGACGTGAGTGGTGAAGAGGTCCTGCGAGAACTCCAAGACGACC
>DATNLP010000311.1:0-2489 GCA_035602795.1 Acidimicrobiales bacterium
GCCGCCCAGGCCAACTCCGACGACGGCTCGTGGAACTCCCTCATGACCACGATCTCGGAGGGGGCCAACGTCGACGAGGCCCACCTGATGCCCGCGCTCAGAGCTCAGTGCGTGGTCGCCAACACCAACCCCAACGTCAACCCGCAGAACGTGAACCCGAACCCGGCGTCACCCGCCGGCTGACTCCTTCGCCGCCAGCGCCTTCAGGGCCGTCTGCATCTGCGCCCGGCCCGCCGCCACAATGGGCGGCATGAGGTCCGGCGCCAGCACCACGCCGGCCGCGTCGGTGAAGTGGATGCCGTCGGTGGTCCGGATGGGTTCGCCGTGCAGCGTGGGGGTGAACTTGCCGCCCGGGCAGGCCGCCGCGTTCAGGTCGACCACCGAGTCAGTCGTGGGGTGCTCCGCCGCCACCTCGTGCAGCAGCTTGTTGTACACGGCCAGGCGGGTCGGGTTGTCCTCGGGCCAGGGCGCCCCGTCGGGTTGCTCGCCCTCGTCGGTGCAGGGCGCAGTCAGGAAGACGATGTAGGCCCCGGTGGCCGTGACCAGTTTCGAGGTCATCTCCAGCTGCGACTTCACGTAGGCGGCGAAGACCGGGTTCAAGATGTTGGTCCACTTGCCCTGGTATTCCCGGTTCGCCACCTCCCAGCGACCGGCCAGGACGGCGACCACGTTGGGCTTCACCGTGCCCATGGCCTCCAGCCACTGGATCTGCCAGGGCTTGTTGGTGTCGGACTCACCCGGCGTGAGCGGTGAGCCGTTGCAGGCCGAGGGCGTGGTGTCGACCTGGCCCAGCAGCTCGACGGCCGGCCCGTCCGTCACGCCACAGCCGAGGATCCCCTTGTCAGAGAGTACGTAGCCGTACGTGCTCTCCACCTTCGGGACCTGGAGGCCGATCCCGAGCGTGAGCGCGACCGAGTCGCCGAAGAGGAGCACGTTCACCGGCTGGACCGTAGCCGGCGCCCCCGCCACCGTCGTCGTGGTCGTCGTCGGTCCGCTCGTCACGGTGGAACTGGGGAAGGTCGTGCTGGCCACCGCGACCGTCCCGGTCGTGGCCGCCACCATCGCGGCCACGACCACCACCACCGCCGTCGGCACCGCCACCCACGCCTTCCACTGGCGCAGGAACGTCCCCATGCGGATCGGGCGCTCGACCAGGTGGAACGACGCCACCGAGACGGCGAAGGTGACGAGCACGCGCACCGCGAAGAGCGGGTACCCGGTCAGCCCCGTCCGGGCGTGGTCCACCCACAGGAAGAGGGGCCAGTGCCAGATGTAGAGGCCGTAGGAGATCCGGCCCACGTAGCGCACGGGCGCCAGCGACAGGAACCGCGGCACCAGGCTGCGCGGCGACCCGATCGCCGAGAGGATGACACACGCCGTGGCCAGGCCGACGAGGAAGAACCCGCCCGTGTAGGGGAAGGTCGACGTCGAGTTGGTCAGCGTCCACATGGCGATCGCACCCACCGCGCCCAGCACCCCCCCGCACGCGCAGGCCAGCTGTCCCCGGGCGCTCCTCGGCCGCCACAGCTCCCCGGCGGCGAGGCGGCCCTCGTCGTGGTGCCGTTGGGTCACGATCACCAATCCCACCGCCAGCGCGCACCCGATGAAGAGGCACTGCGACCGGGTATCGGTACCGAGGTAGACGCGGTTGATGTTGATGGCGTGCCGGTGGAGCACGTACATCTCGGTCGCCGAGGCCACGGCCGCCACGACGCAGACCCCGAGCAGCACGCGCAGGCTGCGGGTCAGGCGCAACACGCCGAGGACCACCAACGGCCAGATCAGGTAGAACTGCTCCTCGACCGCCAGCGACCAGGTATGGATGAGGGGCGACGCCGACTGTGTCTCGTTGAAGTAATTCGACCCCACCAGAATGAAGTGCCAGTTGCTCACGTACAGCAAGGTGGACAGCGCGTCGAGGCGCAGCGCGGCATAGGTCCCCCTGGGCACGATCACCGAGGCGAAGAAGGCCACGAACAGCAGCATCAGGAAGAGGGCGGGCAGCAGCCGCCGGGCACGACGGGCCCAGAACGCCCCCAGCCGGATCGTGAGCGATTGGCGCCACTCGCCGAGGAGCAGCGACGTGATCAGGAAACCCGAGAGCACGAAGAAGACGTCCACCCCCATGAACCCGCCCGTCAAGAAGGGGATGCCGCCGTGGAACATCATGACGGCCACGACGGCGAAGGCCCGCACCCCGTCCAGAGCCGGGAGGTAGGCCAGACGAGTGTGCGAAATAGCGCTCTCGTCGTCCTGCATCGGGCCCATCCCTCCTGCTTCGGTCCGGCCGGCGGCGCCCTCTGCACGCCGGGGAAAACCGACATTCTCGCAGACCGGGGGCGCCACCCCGCCCCGCCCGGCCACTGGCTACCCTCGGGCCTCCTGAGCTCGACCCGCCCCCCGACCCGGCTGGTGGCCAGCTCCTCGGGCCGCCGTTCGGCCCGCCCGCTGGCCGCGCCCCTGCCCCGGCGCGCCCCCGCCGTGCCGAA
>DATNLP010000042.1:0-6388 GCA_035602795.1 Acidimicrobiales bacterium
GTAGTCCTCGACGTTGCGCTCGAGCGCCGCCGTGATATCGCTGGCGTCGATCGTCAGCTCTGCCATCAGTCTGCTCCCTCTGTCGTTGATCCACCTCGGTTCGCACGTGAACCCACACGCGCGTCTTCCCATCCTCCGGGAACGAGATGCTCCCGCAGCGCGTCGATGCGGCCGCGGGCGCTGGCATCCACCTGCAGGTCGCCGATCTGGATGACGGCGCCGCTCAGCAGCGTCGGGTCCAGGACGATCTGCAGCTCGACCGGCGACCCCACCAGACTCGACAGCGTGTCGGACAACCCCGACCGCTGTGGCGCCTCGATCTCCGCCGCCGCCCGTACCCGGGCGATGCGCCACCCGCGGGCGCGGGCGGTCTGCTCGACCAGCCAGTCCAGGGTGCCCACGAAGTCACGGGCCCGTCCCCCGACCACCACGTAGCCCACCAGGGCGTAGGTGGCCGCCGTGACCTTTCCCTGCAGCAACTGGCCCACCAGGCCCTGGCGGGACGCCACCGGTCGATCGCGATCGGTCAGCACGGTGCGCAGCGACGGGGCGGACTCGACGATGCGGGCGAAGCGGAAGAGGCTGTCCTCCATCCCCTCCAACTCCTCGGTCGGCATCGTCTCGTAGAGCGCCTGGGCGAAACCGCCCACGCGCTGCCGCGCCCGGGTCAGGCTGAGAGGCGGCTCCGGCTCGCGGACGCCGTCGACGTCCCGCTGGGCGCGGCGAGCGACCCAGGCCAGGGCCTGCAGCACGTCCGGTGCGGAAACGGCGCCGGCCGCGAAGGCGGCCAGGCGGCGGGCCGGCTCGCTCACCTTGCCCTCGAGCAGGTCGCGCAGGACGGCCCGGCGGGCCGGACCGCTGACCGCGGTGTCCGACAACGCGGCGCGCAACGCGGGCGTGGCCAGGACCAGCTGCTCGATCTGGTTCAGTTCGGACGCCACGGTCGCCAGCTGTCCGGCGTCGACGGACTCCAGCACGGCGGCCGAATACCCCTGAAGGGTTGGGTTCACGGGCGCGACCCCGCGCCACCGGCCGCGGCGGCATCGGCCCGGAGTGCCTCGACCGCCTCGTCGATCAGGTCGCGGTGCGCCTCGGCGCTGACCTCGCGCCCGATGATGCGCTCGACGGTGTCGAGCACGATCTCGCCCATGCGGCCGGCCGCTTCCTCGACGGCGCGCTGACGGGCCAGAGCCAGCTCGCCTTCGGCGTTGCCCACGATCCGGTCGTACTCGCCCTGGGCGTTGGCCTGGGCCTCGGTCTTGAGCTGCTCGGCCGTGCGGTTCGCCTGCGCCACAATTTCGCGGGCTTGGTGGCGTGCCTCTTCGAGCGCGGCGCGGCGCTCTTCGTCCGCCGTCGCCGCGTCGGCCTTCGCTGCGTCCGCCGCCTCGAGCTGGGACTTGATCCGGGCCGAACGGGTGTCGAGCTGCTCGTTGAGGCGCGGCAGGACCACCCGGCCGATGATGCCCAGGACGATGAGGAACGCGATGAGCTCGACGATGAGCGTCGCGTTCGGGATGAGGAAGTTGCTTTCCGCGATGAACGTGGAGGTCATTGCCTTTGCCTCTCTCTTCGGTGGGTCCACCCCTGCCGGCACCGGCAGGGTGCATCCGTACCGAGCCGGGCTACTTCTTGTAGAGCGAGAAGATGAAGAGCGCGGTGAAGGCCAGGTTGATGAAGTACATGGCCTCAACCAGACCGACCGTGAGGAACATGATGGTGAAGAGGCGGCTCTGGGCCTCCGGCTGCCGGGCGACGCCGTTGATGGTCGCGCTCCCCGCCAGGCCGTCGCCGACGGCGGCACCGATGGCGCCTCCGCCCATCAACAGGCCACCGCCGATCATCGCTCCGGCCAGCTGAGTGGCCTGCGCTGCTGAGTCTGACATTGGTGTGTCTCTCCTTTTTCTCTCAGTACGAGATCGTGATGCCGCTACGCCGCCGCGGCCTGCTGCTCCGCCTCCGCCTCGACGTGGTCGATATGGATCAGCTCGTCCTTGTGGCCGCCATGGTCCGTCGCCATGGCGACGTCGAAGTAGAGGATGGTCAGCAGCGTGAAGATGAACGCCTGGATGGTGCCGATCAGCAACCCGTCGAAGAGCTTCCAGATGACGTTGATGGGCAGGACAAGAATGTTCCCGATCGGGATCGGGCCGAGCTTCCAGATTCCCAGAGCCGCGATCAGGGTGAGCATCAGCGTGCCCGACAGCAGATTTCCGAAGAGACGAAGGGCCAGGGTGAGTGGTTTGGCGAGCTCCTCCACCAGATTGATGAAGATGTTGAACGGCATAAGGAACAGAGGGAACGGCTGGGTGGCGTAATGGGCGAAATAGCCGCGCACGCCTCGGGCCTTGATCGACGCGCGGTGCACCAGCACGATGACGTACAGCGCCATGGCCAGCGGCAGGTTGATGTCCGCGTTCGGGACGATGAGGAACTCGTACCTGCTGCCCAGCCCGACCAGCGTGAACAGGTTGCAGACCAGGATGAAGACGAAGAGCGTGCAGGCGAGCGGGATGATCTTCATGCCCGCCTCGCCGATGCTGCCCTCGACCTGCTGGGTGACGGCGCCGACCATCGCCTCCCACCCTGACTGGAGCCGGCCGGGCACGCCGCTGGTGGCCGTCCGGCGCAGCCGCAGGCCCATGCCGATGACGATGAGGGCGGCCACGCCAGTGGCCCACACGGTGTCCCAGTTGATGGTGACGCCGCCGATCGCCTTCTGGACGTGGTCACCGACCGTGATGTTGGTGCCCAGGCGCGCCACGGTCGCCAGCGGTGCGAGTGCCTGAAGGCCCATCAGTCGTTGTCTCCGTCGTCGGGGAGCCCGTAGGACGCCGTCGCGGCGTCGAACATGCCGCCGATGCCGCCACCGCCCATCTTGAACATCGAACGGGCCATGTTGGCCAGCAGCACGACCTGGAAGATGCCGAGCCCGGCCAGGACACCCATCCCCAGCGGCAGCTCAACGAAGCACAGGCCGAGGGCGACCACGGTGATGGCGCCGAGGCGCGTCAGCGTGTTGGCGGCGAGCGGGCGGCGGTGGTTCACGTCCGGACGCGCTCCCACCTTGGCCACGGACTTCACGATCAAACGAAAGTTCGCGATACCGATGGCCACGCCGATGCAGATGCCGAGGCCGACCCACGGTGCACCGAGCAGCACCGCGCCGACCAGGCCCAAGACGCCCAGCACCAGCGCGCTGAGCACCGTGTGGCGCGACACCCGGACGAGGTCGGCCGGGGAGAAGTACTCGAACATCAGCGTCCCCCTTGTGTGCGGACGTCGGGACCGGCGGTCAGACGAACTTGCGGAAGTTCTTGTAGGCCAGAAGCACGGCCGACGTGATCCCGAAGGCCAGTCCGGCGAACGTCAGCCACGGCGTCGTTCCCAGCCACGAGTCCAGCAGGTACCCGGCAGCGCCCGCCAGCAGGATGCTCACGGCGCACGCCGTGCCGATGAAGAAGAAGTCCCCGAACGTCGGGTCCCCCCTCTGAGGCCCTGACGAGGGCTCCGATGCCGGGCCCCCGCTCACCAGACGGGACGCGCAGGACGACGCTCACCTGACCACGCATGCGACTGCTCCCCCCCTATGCGGTGCGTGGCGCGCCGGAGTCCAGCGTCTGACGTGCCGCGCGGGCAGCATCGGACGAGGCGAGGTGGACGGGGTACACAGGCGTCATCATCGCATCCCGGCCCAGATGGCGTCCAAACGATCAAGAAGGGAACCTCACCACCTCGCTGACCCGCTCCGCCCGCCCGTTCGAGGGGGGAATCTCCTGGTCGGGGTCGTCGAGCCGCTCGTCCTCGTCCTCTCCGTTGCCCCGCCGCAGGCCGGGGTGGAAGAAGGTGTAGAGGGCCGCGCCCAGGGCCGCCGCGCCCAGGGGGATGATCGCGTTGACCCGGTGCACGAACAGGGGGAAGAGCAGGAACCCCGACAGGATCGCCGTCCAGGCCCACAGGATGATCACGCTGCGCCGGGGCCCATGGCCGAGGCGGAGCAGGCGGTGGTGGATGTGCTCCTTGTCCGGGGTGTCGAACTTGCGCCCCCGGGCGGTGCGGCGGATGAAGGCGAAGGCCATGTCGACCAGCGGGACGCCCAGGATGAAGAGCGGGATGAACAGCGGGGCGAAGAAGAAGTAGGTGACGCCGCTGATCGGCACGTCGGGCGGCACGCGGCCGCTGATGACCATGGTCGAGGCCGCCATGAGCAGACCGAGGAAGTGCGCGCCGGCATCACCCATGAAGATGCGGGCCGGGTTGAAGTTGAAGGGGAGGAACCCGAGGCAGATCCCGCAGGCGATCACGGCGACCAGCGGGCCGATGTTGTCGGTCGGCAGGAGGCCCAGCCCGACCAGGCGGATCCCGTAGACGGCGAGCGCCCCGCCGCCGATGGCCACCACACCGGCGGCCAAGCCGTCCAGGCCGTCGATGAGGTTGACCGCGTTGGTCAGCGCGATGACCCAGGCGGCCGTGATCAGCGGGATGATGCCGGGCGTCAGTACGAAGAACCCGGCCAGCGGGATCTTGAGCTGGTACATGGTCACGCCGGTGAAGTACAGGATGCTGGCGGCCAGGATCTGGCCGGCCATTTTCGCCGGCGCCGACATGTCGCGGACGTCGTCGATCAGCCCGACGGCGAACATGGCGCCGGCGGCGAGGACCACGCCAAGCATCTCGGGCGAGTCGGTGTAGATCCGGTCCGCCCGGAAGGCCGGGATGGCGGCGCCCGCCAGCACGGCGACGAGGAACCCCATGAACATGGCGGCGCCGCCGCCGTAGGGGATCGTCTTCTTGTGCACGGAACGCTCACCGGGCTCGGCGACGTAGCCCACGCGGACGGCGATGTGCTTGGCCGGGACGGTCAGCGCCGCGGTGGCGCCGGCGGCGATCGCCAGGACCAGGCCGTACCAGCCGATGTCGGGCATGGCTAGCCCACGAGGTCGGGGTACGGCCGGAACCCGGCACAGAGCTCGGCGACCTCCGACCGTACGGCTGCGATCTCCCCCTCGTCGGTGCGGGACTTGAGCGTGCGCACGATCAGGTCGGCCACGACCCGCATGTGGTCCGGGCCCATGCCGGCGGTGGTCTCGGCGGCCGTGCCCAGGCGCAGGCCCGAGGTCAGGAACGGCGAGCGGGGGTCGTCGGGGATGGTGTTGCGGTTCAGGGTGATGCCCGCCCGGTCCAGGACCTCCTGCGCCTCCTTCCCCGTCAGGTCGGCGTCGAAGGGCCGCAAGTCGATGAGCAGCATGTGGTTGTCGGTGCCCCCGGAGACCAGGCGGAAGCCGTGCCCGGCGAGGGCGCCGGCCAGGGCCCGGGCGTTCTCGACCACGTTGGCCGCGTAGGTGCGGAACTCCGGCCGGGCCGCCTCGGCGAAGGCGACGGCCTTGGCGGCGATCACGTGCTCCAGCGGGCCGCCCTGCAGGCCCGGGAACACCGCGCTGTCGATCTTCTTGGCCAGTTCCTGACCGCACAGGATGGCGCCGCCACGCGGCCCGCGCAGGGTCTTGTGCGTCGTGAAGGTGACCACGTCCGCCACGCCGACCGGGCTGGGGTGGGCCCCGCCGGCGATGAGCCCCGCCGGGTGGGCGGCGTCGAACATGAAGTACGCCCCGACCGAGTCGGCGATCTCCCGGAACGGGAGCGGGTCGATGATGCGGGCGTAGGCGGTCGAGCCGGCGACGATGAGGGCGGGCTTCTCCGTCTTGGCCAGATGGGCCACCTGGTCGAAGTCGATGACCTCGCCCGGGCGGGCGGGGTCGTTCGACTCGGGGGTCACGCCGTAGGACACGAACCGCCAGAACTTCGAGACGATGGAGGCCGGGGACCCGTGGGAGAGGTGACCGCCGTGGTCGAGCCGCATGGCCAGGATGGTCGCCCCCGGCTCGAGCAGGGCCTGGTAGGCGGCCAGGTTGGCGCTGGCGCCGGCGTGGGGCTGCACGTTGGCGTGCTCGGCGCCGAAGAGCGCCGTGGCCCGGTCGCGCGCCAGGTCCTCCACCTCGTCGATGATGCGGTTGCCGCCGTAGTAGCGCCGGCCCGGATAGCCCTCGGAGTACTTGTTGGTGAGCACCGTCCCCGTCGCGGCCAGCACGGCCGTCGAGGTGAAGTTCTCCGACGCGATCAGCTGCAGGGTGGTCTGCTGGCGCTCGAGCTCCTGGCGGACGAGGTCGGCCACCTCGGGGTCGGCCTCCAGCGCGCTCTCGTTGGTGCTCATGAAGTCCCTTCGACTGGCGGTGGTGGTCGGGCTCTCAGGACGGCTGCGGAGCCGCCCGAGCGAGATCGGAGCCGACGACCTCACGCATCACCCGCCGAGTCTACCGACGGGCCGGGCCGGCTCAGGGAGCCGCCCGGGGGGCCGTTGCTACGCTCCACGGGCCATGGCGCTGAACCCCCG
>DATNLP010000319.1:0-15987 GCA_035602795.1 Acidimicrobiales bacterium
CCAGGCCTTATCGAACGAACGCACATCCCGCTCACCCCAGGAATGGTCTCGAACCCCAAGCCCGGATGCCGAAACGGACCGCCCCCCGATCGAAAATTCGGCCGCCCAGCGAATGCCGATTTGGTAGTGGCCGATTCCCGCCTCAAGACCTTGTTCATTGAATTGTCCGAGCACGACCTCAAAGTCCAACGGCTGCGTCTTGTCACTGATCGTAAGGTCCAGGGTCGTCGCGCCATCGCGAGTGGCTTTGATCCTCCAGGTCTCGAACGGTGGGTCGGGCTGAGCCTCGAAGCCCTCGACGTTGAGCCCCTGTCCGCCCGGACCCACGAACGTCAATGCCTCGGAACCACTCGCATCGAATACCGCTACCCGGATGTCCGTGTCCTGACCCGACTTGGCATGGATCATAAAGCCGGCACGGCGTTCATCGTCCCACCCGACGAACCAGAAATTGTCTTGCCATCTCCCCCACGCAGCAGGTGGGTCGTGACAAAGCTCATCGTCAGATTTCAACATGCGGGTTTGATCTCCGTCTCGTCCTCGGTGCCGATTCGGCTCTCACGTAGGAGTGACACATGCCGACCCAACCGAAGCACCATGGCCTGTCTGTGAGTGGGCGCTCACATATTAGTGGGCCAAGTGATGGTGCGCCCCGCCCCGCGACGCCCCAGCCGACGTTCCAACGATTCGTTCAAACTCCCTCTGACGAGCGGTTCCCCGTCTACACCAGGGCCAACGTTCGAGACGTCTTCCCCGGCGTCATCCGGCCACTCGATTGGTCGATCGTGGGGCGAGGATTCGACCAGGAGGGTGGACGGGGCTTCGCTTGGGACCTCCACCTGCTTGATGCTTCAACCGACCCAGGCCCACCGGGCTATCTCCTGCAGCGCCTGTACCGCGGGCGCGCTTACGTCAACCTCTCCTACGTCATCTGGATGTTCGAACGACTCTCGCGAAGCACAGCTCGTGCCGTCGAAGAACAAGTAATTTCCGCGCGACCCGACCTGCTCGTTCTCCGACCACCTGCACCCGATCTTCGGACGAGGTTGCGCCTGCTGCCCGGAATTATCGCCGGAGTGCCTGTCCTCTTCCAACACTGGCGCCACCGAACGGACTTGCAGGAAGAGGTCGGATCTCTCCGCGAAGGACTCGATCCGTCGCGTCTTGACAACCAAAACCTGCGCAGGGCCATGGAGGAACTAATACCGCGTCTCTATAGCGGACTGGGAGGCCAGGTCCGCGTCGGCACCATTGCCGTGATGATGATGGACAAGCTAGTCCCTCTCATCAGGCGGCTCGCAAAGGATCAAGATGGAGCTCGGACGCTGGCAGCGATCATAGAAGCCGGAGCGTCCGAAGAGCGACATGGCCGCTCTGAGCCGCCGTTAGTCATGCGAGCCCAAGCGCGACGGGTGACCCAGATCCCTGGATTAGCAGAGGTGGTGGCAGCTGCGCAGCCCGGCGAGGTCTTGTCCGTATTGGACAAACAAGCGCCAGAGGTCGCTGTGGCGCTCCGTCACATGCTACATCAACATGGCCACCGCAGTCCCGGCGAACTGCAGATTACGGCGAAATCATGGGCTGAGGACCCTACGCCTCTATTGCATGCCTTCCAAAGTCTGGTCATGGGCAGTCGAGATGCCCTCGAGGAAACAGAGGTCGGAAAGGTTGATGCCCTGACCGAGCTCACCAGGGGGCTGCCGCCTTGGCGTCAGATTCTCTTACGTCTGACCGTATCCGCCGCCCGCACCTGTGTCGGTGCCAGGGAGGAGCCCAAGGAGGGTGCCGTGCTGGCCATAGACGCCCTTCGACGCTGCGCCCGCGAAGCGGGACTCCGTCTACGCGAGCAAGGACTAATCGAAGAACCTGATGACGTCGACTACCTGACGTTTGACGAACTCGCTTCACTGCTCTCTTCAACTCCCATCGAATCCGTCAGGGAACGAGTTAGGGTGCGGCGACTCGACGTTCTCGAACTCGAAGCCGGTCCGGAGCCACCAGACCTCCTCGTGCTCGATGTTTCGGCCGACGCGAACCTCGAGGCGACTCAGAGTCCAATCATCACTGGTTTGGGGGTATCGGCAGGCTTGTTCGAGGGCCTGGCTCGAGTGGTGATTCACGGCGACGACGCGGCGCTGCTCGAAGCAAATGAAGTCCTCGTAGCCCGCTACACGGACGCTGGTTGGACGCCGTACATGTCGTTGGCAGGAGCATTGGTGATAGAGACCGGTGGGCTCCTCTCTCATGGCGCTATCGTCGCCCGCGAGCTGGGACTTCCCGCGGTCGTAAGCGCCACCGGTGCCCTGGATCGAATTCAAACAGGTGACCGTCTCTTGGTGAACGCAACGACGGGCGACGTTGAGATACTGAAGCAGGCGGGGGGGACCTCATGAGCGATCTGATGCACCGCGATCTTCTCTTCATCGGAGGTAGGTGGCAGAAACCAGTGACGGGGGCACGAACAAGCATCGTGTCACCTCGAACGGAGAAGACCATCGGATACGTGCCGGACGGCACCTCAGGCGATATCGATCGTGCTGTACAAGAGGCTCGGACGGCATTCGACGATGGCGCTTGGCCTAAAACGCGAATTCCGGAACGATCAGCCCTGCTCCGTCGAATCGCCAATTTGCTGCGAGCGCGCGCTGGCGACATCAAGCGCCTCCTCATTGACGAGATGGGAACCACCGCCATGATGGCCGACATCATGCAGGTCCCCCTGGCCAGTGAGCAGTTTGACTACTACGCGACGCTTATTGAGTCCTTCCCTTTCGAAAAGGAGGTTTCAGAGCACGATCGTCTCGCACTCAACGTCCTTGAACCGGTTGGGGTCGTTGCTGCCATAGTGCCATGGAACGTTCCGCTCTCGATTGCTGCTAACAAGGTCGCCCCAGCGCTCGCAGCCGGTTGCACCGTCGTCCTCAAACCCGCTCCGGAAGCGCCGCTCAGTTTGTTCCTATTGGCGGACATCCTCGAGGAATCGGGGCTACCTGCTGGGGTTGTCAACGTTGTCCCAGGCGGGCGCGAACTAGGTCAATATCTCGTCGGACATCCTGACGTCGACAAGATTGCTTTCACGGGATCCACCGCGGCCGGTAAGAGGATAATGGCGACCTGTGCACAGTCGATTAAGCGTGTCACCTTGGAACTAGGCGGAAAGTCGGCCGCCGTCCTCCTCGACGATGTCGATGCCGCGGTCGCGGTCCCCAGGGTTGTTATGGGCGGCATGTCGCTGAGCGGACAGATTTGTGCGTCACAGAGTCGAGTGCTCATCCCACAATCACGACGCAATGAACTGGTCGACCATATAGCGGCCCTAGTGGGACAGGTGACGGTGGGCGATCCGAGAGAGCCAACCACGGTCGTCGGACCGCTCGTCAGCGCCGCCCAGCGGTCCCGCGTCGAGGAATACATCGCCCTTGGCAAGGAGGAGGGAGCTACCCTCGCCATCGGCGGCGGTCGACCAGCCAACCTTGCTTCGGGATGGTACGTGGAACCCACATTGTTCGTTGACGTGGGCAATGAAATGCGCATAGCAAAAGAGGAGATCTTCGGTCCAGTACTTACCGTCACCGCATACGAGGACGATGACGATGCCGTAAGGATCGCCAACGATTCGTGTTACGGATTGTCCGGGTCGGTCTGGACGACCAATCAGATGCGCGGCGTGGGTATTGCGCGCCGGATTCGTACGGGCTGGATTTCGGTTAACGGCGCACAACCTCCAACGGGCACGAGTTTCGGAGGTTTCAAGCAGTCTGGCTTGGGGCGGGAGATGGGCAGGGCCGGTTTGGAGGCCTACCTGGAACAACGCGCAATAGCTCTTGATCCGAGCGTGTAGAGCCGACTCGTAACCCGTCGAGGAGCGATGGCGTCAGCTGTACTGGATGATCGACCGGGTCACCTCGCCTCTCTCGACCGCGTCAAGTCCATCGTTGATTTCATCGAGGGTGAGCACCCCGCTAACCAACTCATCAAGCAGCAAGTCGCCCTGTTGGTAGAACTCAATAAGCTTCGGTACATCGCGCCGAATGTCCGACGATCCGTACGTCGAACCCTGAATTCTCTGGGCGGAGTGCAGAATCGAGGCGATGGGAAGCGGATATAAGACCTCAGGACTTGGCAGACCGACGAGAACTACTTGCCCTCCCCGTCGAGTCATCGATGTCGCCGCGAGCACTGTGTCGAACCTACCAACTGCTTCAATCGTTACGTCGACTCCCCTACCAGACGTCAGATCTCTCACCAGGGCGACCGGGTCAGATCCGGATGCGTCGACGAGATCGGTGGCCCCGAAACGCTCTGCTAGGGCCAGCTTGTCGGCGAGGCGATCGATAGCGATGATCCGTTCTGATCCCGCCAATTTGGCTCCCTGCACAACGTTGAGCCCGACTCCACCACAGCCGACGATGGCAACTGACATCCCTGGGCCTATCGCCGCAGTGTTCATCGCGGCACCCACACCGGTGAGAACACAGCGGCCAATCAACGCTGCACAATGCAAGGGGACATCCGGGTCGATCTTGACGGCACCGATCGCAGGTACCACCGTTTGTTCCGAAAAGGTACCGCAGTAGACGGCCTGGTGAACGTCCTTTCCATTCCGGGAAAATCTGGTGGTGCCATCCAGCAGCGTGCCGTCCATAATGTGGGCCGCCGCCGTGGCGCACAGTTGAGGTTGCCCCTGGGTGCAGAACTAGCACTCGCCACATTGAGGTATCCAGGACAGCACCACATGGTCGCCCGGTTGTAGCCCTGTGACGTCGGGCCCCACTTCTTCCAAGACTCCCGCACCTTCGTGTCCAAGGACGATGGGCAGGTCGACGAGAACTGTCCCCTCCTGGAGAGATCGGGCCGAATGGCAGATGCCCGACGCGGAAAGTCGAACAAGCACCTCGCCCGACAGCGGTCGCTGAAGGTCCAGATCAAGAATTTCGAGTGGGCGGCTGCGAGCAGTCAGGACGGCGGCCCTCGGCATTGACAGACTCCTTCGAGTTATTTCGCGACAGTGAAACGGATCGGCATGGAGACGGCACCTCGAGCTTGGGACGTCACGTGAATCGGCGGACGATCGGGGTCGAGTTCCAGAGTCTCGAAGCGGGTTAACAACTGTTCAAGTCCGGCCCGCAACGAGACCTTCGCCACGTTCGACCCGATACAACGGTGCGGTCCAGCTCCAAACGCCAAGTGCCGACAGGCCAACCGTTCGGGATCCAGCACATCTGGATTAGGGAACTGCTCTTCATCGCGATTGGTAGAGGCGAAGTGCAACAAGACCAGATCTCCCTTAGCAATCTGTTGGCCCCCGACAACGACGTCCTTCGTGGCGACCCGGCCGAGAGTCCCGGGACTGTAAAGGCGGAGGAACTCCTCGATTGCCACCGGATACAGGTCGGGATCCGCGCGCAAGCGCGATCGCAGCGCTGGATCCTCGGCAAGGTGCCGGCACATCTCGTTGAGAACCGAAGCTGTCGTGTCCAGCCCCCCGAGCAAGAGGATAATGAGACTGCCAATCCGTAACTCGGTGCTCAAAGGTTCACTATAGATGTTGCCGTGGACCAGGGCGTCGATGAGGTCGTCTCGTCGCTCGGTCTCGCGCGACCGACGCTCAAGTATTGCCAACATATATCCGGCGATCTTGATGAACCCATCTCGCGCGTGCTCGGGGTCACTGCCTTGTTCGAAAATGGCAACCTCGGCCCATTGCTGAAGTTGAGGCAGATCCTCCTTCGGAAGTTCGAGAAAGTGTCCGAGCAGAACGAGACCAGGCAATGGTCGGGCGAACGAGGTGTGGAAGTCGCACCGACCATCGCCAATGAACTGATCCACTAATTAAGCAGCCTGTTCATGTGCCAAGGCCTCGATCCGAGCCACGCTCGGTGCGGTAAAAAACGGGTTGAGGACCTTCCGGAGTTCGCTGTGCAACGGCGGATCCAGTTCAATAGGGCCTAGAGGTGGTTGGTTCTCGACCGCCACAATGCCAACCCCGTGGACTGAGGTGAAGGTCTGCCAATCTCGGGCGGCGCTGGAGACCTCGCTGTATTTGGTCAAAACCCAGAACCCGCCGAGCGCCTCTGAGTGGGCCACGGGACATTTGGCACGCATCTCCGTCAAGACGTCGAAGTAGTGCTCGTTGTAGGAGTCGCTGGTGAAGTCGAAATCGATTGTCTCGGTCATTACGCCCCTTTTCCCTTTCGCGGTGAGCGTACGGTGGAGTAGAGTTCGAAGCAAGTGGGGGCTCACTCACTCTAATCTTCAATCGGAGGAGTAGATGCAGACCAAAGGAGGCTGGCCGTCAGTGGCGGACGTGCTGCGGGATCGGGCTCAACATCAGTCGGATACGCCGTTCGTACGGTGCGGGGACGGCGAATGGTTGACCTATCTCGACGTCGAAACCAGAAGTGACCGGATCGCCGCTGGACTCGCCCGACTTGGGGTGAGCAAAGGAGATCGGGTGGCGATGATCTCGACGAATCGTCCGGAGACCGTCGACGTGATCTTTGCATGCGCAAAACTCGGTGCGATAGAAGTTGCTCTGAGCGCGTGGCTAAAGGGAGAGTTTCTTCGCTACCAACTGGAAGACTCCGGCGCAGAGGTGATCGCCACCGATGACGAAGGCCTCGCCTCAATCAAGGCACTCGGAGCCCTGAGTCACGTCCGGTCGATCGTAACCCTCGACTCCGATATCGAGTCGGTCCCAGGGGCGAATGTGCCATTCGTTGATCTGGCAACTGCCGGTGATCCGCTTCCAAGTGTGACTTGCGCCCCGACGGACCTAATGGCGATTCTTTATACGTCCGGTACGACGGGCTCACCAAAGGGGTGCATGCTCAGTCACCGTTACTTCATGACGGTCGGTTCGGCCTACAGGGAGCGGTGGGGACTTACGGCAAATGACCGGATCTTCACCGCTCTGCCGCTTTTTCACGCCGGAGGGCAGCTGATCTGCCTAATGACGGCGCTGATGTCCGGCATGTCCGTCGCTTTCGAGGAAAGCTTCTCAGCCAGTCGGTACATCCCGCGAGCCATTGAAGCCGACGCGACCGTTCTGATCGGAACAGGGTCGATGGCCATGGCAATAATTGCGCAGCCGGCCGATCCAACTGAACACGCGAACCGCATCCGCATCGCTCACTATGCACCGGTTCCGCCAGACAAGAGGCGCGAATTCGAAAAACGGTTCGACACTAGGTTGATTAATGAGGGATATGGTCAGACCGAGTGCGCGCCAGTCTCGGTTGGAACTCCGGGTTCGCCCCGTGACGACGGCGCTGCCGTACCCCTGCCGTTCCTTGACGTGCGAATCGCTGACATGAATGGCAACGAAGTACCAGCCGGTGAGGTGGGCGAAATCTTGGTCCGAGCCAAAGAACCGGGCGGCATCTACTCCGGATACTGGACAGGGGCAGGAGCGAGCACTCAAGAGACCGGCTGGCATCACACCGGTGACAATGGGACGGTCGACTCTGAGGGAAACCTTCGCTTTGTCGATCGACTGAAAGACTCGCTACGGCGGCGTGGTGAGAACGTGTCATCGATCGAGCTGGAATCAGCTCTTTTGCAGATTGACGGTATGCGCCAAGCGGCCGCAACCGGAGTGCCGAGCCCCCTCGGAGAAGATGACATCAAGGTGACGCTGGTATATGACGGTCCGCCTCCGGAGCCAACAGCGCTATTTGAGATTTTTGCGGCACGGATCCCGTACTACGCGGTGCCGCGCTACGTCGAATTCAGAGAATCGCTGCCTACGACAGTAACTGGGAGAGTTCAGAAACACCTGCTCCGCGACGAGGGGATCACACCGACCACTTGGGATTTCGAGGCATTAGGACTCAATTTGGCGAAGGACCAGCGTCGCCAAGTGAAACCTCAGGCTTCATCGTGAGCAGCCGGGAAGAGCAGAACCATTTGTGAGGCAAAAGAGGCTGAGGCTTCGAGTTACAAGACGAGCTCAGCCATAGTTTCCATCACACTGGAACTCGGCGTGGAGATGATCAGTGAGGTAGCAGGAGATTCTTTCCATCGCTCAATTTGATCAGCGACTCGCTCACGGGGGCCTACAAACGCCACCTCGTCAACCAGCTCGTCGGGCACGGCGGCTGCGGCCGCCTCCTTGGCTCCCGAGAGGTAGAGATCCTGAATAGTGGCTGCAGCCTCCTCGTATCCGTACCGACAAGCAAGATCGTTGTAGTAATTCCGACCGCGCGCACCCATTCCTCCAACGTAAAGCGCAACCCAGGGCTTTAGCTGGTCCCTGCACGCTTGGACGTCGGCTCCGAGCGCGACCCTGACAGGCGCGGCGATTTCGAACTCTTGCCTATCAATGATCGCTTCAGTCGTTTCCCCAAACGCGTCTCTCCAGCGCGCGGGATTGAAGAAAATGGGCAGCAACCCGTCCGCGATCTCCGTAGTCAATTTCAGATTCTTTGGGCCAATGGCAGCTAAGTAGATAGGAAGATCCTCTCGAGGCCGGATGGTGGACTTGAGCGGTTTGCCCAGTCCAGTGGTACCCGGCCCTGTGTAGGGAATGTCGTAGTGCTCACCATGATGTTCAAGGGGTGCCTGACGGCGCAAGATCTCCCGAACGATCGCGACATATTCCCTTGTGCGCCCCAGCGGTTTGGTCGACGCCTGTCCATGCCAACCCTCTACTACTTGAGGACCGGAGAGACCTAGTCCCAAGATGAACCGCCCGCCTGACATTTCGTCAAGCGTGGATGCCGTCATGGCCGTCGTGGCCGGCGTCCGTCCGGGCATCTGCATGATCCCGGTCCCGAGCCTGATGCGTTCCGTGTGGGCAGCCATCCATGTGAGCGGGACAACGGCATCCGAGCCATAGGCCTCGGCTGTCCAGATCGAATCGAAACCGAGCGCTTCGGCGCGTTGCGCGGCAGATACCATGCGGTTCGCTTCCAGCTGTGTGTACATGAACGAGAGACCGAGCTTCATCTCCGTACTGCCTCCTCGGAGAGAAGTGCTCGGGCTGCTCCGTAGTCAGCCTTCCCGGTCGCCGTGCGAGGGACGACGTCCACGAGGTGGATAGAACGGGGCGCCTTATACGATGCCAGTTGCGTCCGCACGTATCGGATTAGTTCCTGCTCTGAGGACATACCGCCACCGTGGAGGCCGACAACGGCAGCCACCATCTGCCCAAGAAGCGCGTCCAACATTCCAAAGACGAGCGCATCCTCGACATCGGGATGGGTTTTTAGCGCTTCTTCGACCTCTTCTGGAAAGACCTTCTCCCCCGCCGTATTGATGCATTGGTTGCCACGACCGAGCAAGGTAATCGAACCATCCTCCTCAAGGAGGGCCCAATCGCCGGGAATCGCATAGCGGATACCCCCGATCTCACGGAACGTCGCTGCCGATTTCACCGAATCCTTGTAGTACCCCAGCGGCACATTACCTCCGACAGCCAAGAGCCCGGGGATTCCCGACCCAGGTCCGACCTCCTGCCAGTCCTCGGTGAAGACCCTCGTTGTCGGGTGTATATGAAACCTCGCGGTCTGCACCGGTGTTTCCCGGTCAGTGATTTCATTTCCAATCACCCCCTCGCTCGCGCCGACTGTGTCGATGATCGTAAGTTCCGGGAGTCGTGCGAGAAGATCGCGTTTGGTCGAGGCCGCGAACATCGCTCCAGAGGAAATGAGGCGGCGAAATCGCGGCACGTCGGGCGTCATCATCCGTTCACCAAGTTCACGCACCATCGGCCGGGCGAAGGAGTCGCCCACAATGATGGCGGCAACCACTCGCTCACGTTCGATCACCGACCACATTTCAGCAGGCGAGAACGACCGGCCCTCCAGAAGTACAGATGTACCTCCGAGGACGTGTGGGGCCATCAACCCCGCCCACCAGCCGGCGGCGTGCATCAGGGGACACGCCGGGAGAGCGACGTATGCCGCGTTTTCTTCAACAAGTCGGTGAGCAACGACTGCGGCATCCTCCGGACGATCCAAGGCATCCAACCCCACGAGAGGAGCCATCCGCTGCATGAACGTCCTCACCAGTTGCCCGACCGAGTAGACGACCGCTTTTGGCCTCCCAGTGGTTCCTCCCGTGTACAGGAGTGAGAAATCCTGCTCCGACCTTCGGATCGGCGGTGCGATGTCCGCGGTACACAGCATGCGTTCGTAGGGCTCCGATCCTTCGAGATGATCGCCGCTGTCTTTCACCTCGACCCAGATCTTGACGCGGGGACACTTCGCTCGGGTGCCGGCGATCCGTTCTCCCAACGAACCGTGAAAGACGACTGCCTCCGCGTCGGCGTTATCTATCACGTATGCCAATTCGTCCTGAAGGTAGCGATAGTTGACGTTGACTGGCACCGCCCGGATTTTGAATGACGCGAAGACGACTTCGGCATACTCGGGACAGTTGTAGAGGACGAGTGCGACTTTGGCATCTTTCCCTACACCAGCCTCAGTAAAGGCATCGGCCACCCGAGCCGCCCGCTCCTCAAAGGCGGCCCACGATAGACGTCGAGCCCCTTGTACTAGTGCTAGGTGTTCTGGAACCGTGGCGGCAATGGACTCCCAAACGGTGGCGAAATGTGCCTCCATTTCGGAGGGTTGCTGTGAGGTCACTCGATCACTGTAACAAGTGGGCGCTCATTTTGTTAGAGTTGTCCAGTGCCTATCGACTTCACGCTGAGCCCAGAACTCGCCGAACTTCGAATGCGGGTACGGACCTTCCTTGACGAGGTCGTCCGTCCTGCGGAAGAGCAAATTCAGCAGCTCAGCGTCGACGATCGTCGGGCCTACGTGAAGCTGCTCTTTGAGCTGCGTGACCAGGCAAAAGAGGAGGGTCTTTGGCTTCCCCACATGCCCGTCGAATGGGGTGGCATGGGCCTTGGGCATGTGAACCTCGCGATGGTGCAAGCCGAGGCAGCCAAGTGCCACTTCGGGCCGTTCATCCTCAACTGCCAGGCCCCCGACGAGGGGAATATGCATACATTGCTCCACTGGGGAACGGGCGAACAGAAGGTGAAATATCTCAGGCCGCTTTGCGAAGGAACAGCAATGAGCTGTTTCGCCATGACCGAACCCGAGGTGGCCGGATCTGACCCCACTCTCATTCAGACAACGGCAGAGCAGGATGGCGAAGAGTGGATATTGAATGGCCACAAATGGTTCATTACGAACGCCAAGAGGGCCAAGTTCGCCATTGTGATTGCTCGAACGGAGGTTGATCCGGACCTGCCTCAAGCTGGCACCAGTGCCTTTCTGGTTGACCTGCCCGCTGAAGGCTGGGACCGGGTACGCGAAATCGCGACCATGCACGGTCCAGGCGGCCATTCCGAAATTGTGATCAGCGACCTCGTCGTTCCGGCAGCAAACATGCTCGGCGGCCGAGGCCAAGGCCACCTCCTCGGCCAATATCGACTGGGGCCGGCCCGGCTTGCACACTGCATGCGGTGGCTCGCGCAAGCTGAAACAGCACTCGACTTGATGGTGCAACGGTCACTCGAACGCTACGCGCACGGTTCGTTGCTCTGTGAAAAGCAGGCGATCCAGTGGATGATTGCAGACTCGGCTATGGAGTTGTACCAGTCGAAGCTCATGGTCCTTCACGCTGCCTACCGCCTGGATAACGGTCTCGACTTCAAGGGTGAGGTTTCGATGGCCAAGCATTTCGTGGCCAATGCCCTGGGCCGAATCATCGACCGAAGCATTCAAGTGCACGGAGCGCTTGGCTACTCGACTGACACCCCGTTGGCTTCGATGGCGCAGAATGCCCGATGGGCCCGCTTCGCGGATGGTCCCGACGAAGTACACCAGATGCGAATCGCCCAGAGGGCCATTGCCGCAGTACGCGATCATGGAACAACGCAATCCGCGACGGGCGATCTCCCGGTTTGATGTGGATCCACTCTTCGACCTAACGGACAGGGTGGCGGTCGTCACCGGCGGAAGCCGCGGCCTCGGTCGGGCGATGGTTCTCGCCTTCGCTCAGCGCGGAGCGGACGTGGTCATTGCCAGTCGCAAGATCGCTTCCTGTGAAGCGCTCGCTCGCGAGGTGATGCAGACGACCGGCCGGCGGGCGGTTCCTTTTGCAGCGAATACTGGCGACTGGAATCAGTGTGATTCACTCGCCCACGCTGCCTTTGCTGAGTTTGGCCACGTCGACATTTTGGTGAACAACGCAGGGATGTCTCTGCTGTACCCCAAGCTGTCCGAGGTGGACGAAGCAATGTGGGACAAGGTACTCGGAGTCAACCTCAAAGGACCCTTTCGATTGAGTGCGGCGATCGGGTCTCGTATGGCGGAAGCAGGCGGCGGATCGATCATCAACGTCTCGTCGATCGCGTCGCTCAAGCCGCTGGCCAACGCCATTCCGTACGCAGCTGCGAAAGCGGGGCTGAATGCATTAACGGAGGGATTTGCCAACGCACTAGGGCCGAAGGTGCGAGTCAACGCAATCGTCGCTGGACCGTTTCGCACTGATATAGCCAAGGCATGGGACGTCGAAGCGGTTGAGCGAGCGGCTCGCAAGAGTCACTCGCTCGGGCGGATCGGCGAGCCTGGCGAGGTGATCGGCGCGGCCCTCTATTTTGCTTCCAGCGCGTCTAGCTACACCACTGCTGCCCTGCTGCGGCTCGATGGTGGCGCGTCGTGATCAAACAATGTGATACGGCGCGAGGTCGAGTCGTGCACGATGACCCAACTATAAGTCAGAATAGTGCGATGGCCATCGAACTTCGAGGCGGATATTGCGCTCGTTAGCTCAGTCTGGTCTTCTCACCGGCATCCCGGTAGCAGGAGTTGACACGCCAGGGTGCTCAGGGAGCTGAGTCCCATGCACCAGGAATGCACCACGCCATCGTTGATGCATGTCCTTGCCATCGCCGGTCACGTCGACCACGGAAAATCAACACTCGTGACTCGCCTGACGGGCGTGGACCCAGATCGACTCGCCGAAGAAAAGGCACGTGGCCTTACGATCGACTTGGGGTTTGGCGTGGCGACGCTCCCTTCGGGTGCTCAAATCAGTCTCATCGACGTACCTGGCCACATTCGCTTTCTGAAGAACATGCTGGCCGGGGTAGGGGCAGTCGAGGGTTGCATCTTCGTTGTGAGCGCAGCCGAGGGATGGAAGGCGCAGTCTGAAGAACACTTGCGCATCCTTGAACTACTGGGTGTGCGTCACGGCGTGGTGGCACTTACGCGCGCTGCGTCAGTGGACGCTGAACGGGTTGAGCGGTCTCGCCGGGAGGTACTCGAACGCGTCGACGGGACTTTCTTGGGCTCAGGCGAGATCATTCCTGTTGACGCGCCGCGAGGCTCGGGTATCGAGGGAGAAGGTGGACTGCTCGCCGCGCTCGACCGGCTGGTCGCGTCCATGCCGTCTCCCGGTGATCGAGACCGGCCGCGCCTCTGGATCGACCGTTCGTTCAGCGTTGCGGGTTGGGGAACCGTTGTGACCGGCACGCTCTCCGACGGGCCCCTCACTGTGGGCGAAGCAATTTCAGTCGTGCCAGGTGATGCTGAAGGACGAATTCGACGACTTGAGAGCCATGGCCACTCGGTTGAGCAGGCTCGGCCAGGCCGAAGAGTCGCTGTCAACCTTGCAGGCCTTGCCCACCATGCGATCCGGCGTGGACAAGCGCTCGTGCGTACTGGCGATTGGTACCACTCGTCCGTTTTTGACGCGTCTTTGAGCGTATTGGAAGGCATCGGCCACGAGGTCTCTAAACGTGGCGCTTACGTTGCATATGTTGGATCGGGCGAGTATCCGGTTCGCTTACAGATCCTCGGCGGCTCTCAGCGAATCAACCCGGGCCAGACTTTGTTCGTTCGATTGTGGCTCCCGGCAAAGCTCCCAGCGGTACCCGGGGATCGTTATATCTTGCGCGATGCTGGTCGCCGCGAAACGATCGGTGGTGGTGAGGTGCTGGACGTCGCTCCCGTGCTTCCTGCGGCGCGAGCGAAACCCGACCGCTCTATTACTCGGGTCGTGGCCGAACGAGGCTGGGTCGATGTCGAAGACCTTGAGCGTATGACTGGTCATAAGTCTCGAGCGACCACCGGTAGGTGGGTGGTCGATCCACGGGCGCTTGCAATGGCCGCATCAGAATTGATGGAGCTCGTTGACAACGCAGAACCCGAAGGGCTTCCGCTGTCCTTACTTGATGCTCGCCAGCGGGCCGTGCTCGACACTCTGCCGAGCCTCGTGTCCAAGGACGGGTTGGTTCGCCCTGAATCGACAGATTCCGAAATACCGATTTACGACTCCCCGGAGGATAGTGCCTATCTCTCGATACTCCGGAGCAATCTCTTTCAACCGGCACCCCCGATTGGTGTCGACAGTAACGAACTGCGCCGTCTGGCGCGAAGCGACTTGGCCGTCGAGGTGAACGGAGTCTGGTTCGCACGGGAAGCGCTCGATCGTGTCGCGAGCGTGGTGACGCTGCTATTGCAAGACCATCCTGACGGATTCAGCGTCTCCGAATTGCGCGTCGAGCTTGAAACCACTCGCAAGTACATACTGCCCCTGCTGTCCCTGCTCGATGCGTCGGGAATGACCCGGCGACACGGCGACCTCCGCACGGCGGGTCCGCGGCTTGTTCTGTCGCCACATAAGGTTCCTCAAGCGACGGACGGGACGGTGACGATTGAGCCGGACACATGAAGACAGGAGATCCTGACGATGACTGAGGTTGATATTGAATCCTTCAAGCTGACCGATTGGACGACATGTGGAGGCTGCGCGGCAAAATGGAGTGCTACGGCATTGGCAGAGTTACGCGATCAGATTCGGCCTCGATCTGCGATCGGGGACATCCTTGTCGGACTGGATGAGTTTGACGATGCTGCTGTAGTTCGTGTGTCGGATGGCCTAGCTCTGGTCTCGACGATCGACTTCTTTCCGCCACTGGTCGACAGTCCGGACGACTATGGCGCAATCGCAGCGGCAAACGCATGCAGTGACGTATTCGCCATGGGAGGTCGGGTCATTGTGGCTCTCAACATCGCGGCTTTTCCGGAGGATCTCCCAATGAACGTCGTGGCGGCCATTCAATCTGCCGCGTCGGAAATGGTTGACCGCGCCGGTGGCATCGTGGCTGGTGGACATACCATCCGGTCAGCGGAACCAATCTTTGGGTTGGCCGTCCAGGGGTTGGTCGAACCCGACCGGATCCTTACCAAAGGCGGCGCACAACCTGGAGACGCGCTATTGCTCTCTAAGCCAATTGGAACCGGAATCATCATGGCGGGTGGTACGGAGGATTCCCGCCGAGCTGCCGTGACTGGCATGCGTCGGCTCAATGACGGCGCCTCTTCTGCACTGCAGCAACTCTCGACTTTGGTGCACGCCGTCACGGATGTAACCGGATTCGGCCTGGCCGGACACGCCTGGGAGATGGCAGAGCGCTCCGGCCTATTGTTTCACATCGACATGTCGGGCGTTCCGCTGTACCCAGGTGCGCTCGACGCAGCTTCCGCCGGTATCCGCACAGGAGGAGATCAGCAAAATCGAGACCACCTCCGTGGCCACGTGGTGAGCTCAGTCGACGCGGCCTACGAGCGTTTGGTCTTCGACCCGCAGACATCTGGGGGGCTGCTCGCAGCAGTTGCTCCCGAAGCAGTGGAGGAGCTCATGGACCAGGGCTATTGGGTCATTGGTTGGGTCTCTAACGGGGCTGCCTCAGTGTCATTGGTGCCATGACCGATTCAGTAGAGCGGGGCGCCGATGACTCCCCCGAGCGCCCACCCTCGGTGGACTGGCTGGCCAGATCTCTGCGCGATCTCGAATTGCCGCATTCGGTTTTGGTGAGCGCCTCAAGGGCCGCGATCGCCGACGGCGACCCCGACTCGGCGCGGATACGCGCGTTGCGAATCAAGCTGTCGTTAATCCGTTCCGCCATAAACGCTACAGGCGTACTCCTGCACACCAATCTTGGTCGATCCCCCCTCGCTTTCGAAAGAGGCGCTCGCTATTCGACGATTGAGTTCGACCTCAACGCGGGTGGTCGCGGCTCGC
>DATNLP010000322.1:0-2297 GCA_035602795.1 Acidimicrobiales bacterium
CCGCACGCCATCGGGACCACGCGGTTCTCCCTGAGCCAGGCAGTGGAGCACGTGCCCGCGGGCGACCAGGTCCCGCCCCACCAGCGCCAGCGAGCCGCTCTGGTACGGGAACGGCCGCACCACTGCCGCCGCCAGGTCGAACGGCGAGGACTCGTGCGCCGTGTCGTAGCCCTCCCGTCCCGAGATGCGCCGGTACAGGTCCCACGTCCATTCCCGGTACGCGTCCGAGAAAGGGTCGTCGGGCGGCGCGGCGGGCGTGGCCAGCACCAGCGAGCCCAACAGCGCGTGCGCCTCGTCGGGCTTCGTCGCCATGAGCGCGGTCGCCCGGGCCAGCTCGCCGTCCAGCGCGGCCAGCGGGACCTCCCTCGGCCCCGGACGGCCGAGGGCGCTCCGGACCCGTCGGCGCGGGCCGGGCGGCAGCGCATCGACCGCCAGGCCGGCCAGGTGCGCGGCGCGGGCCGGAAGACTGCTCACGCCGCGCTCCCCGGATGCGGCCCGGTCAAAACGACGGAGTCGCTGTCGGCATCGCCTCGAACGTGCTCGCCGTGGCGCCGGTGATCCGTGACAGGTTGCGCTCTCCGAACGCCGCCTCGTGCGGCTGGGCCAGGTGGGCGTCGAGGCGTGCCTGGGACTCCCACACCTCGAAGAAGCGGAACGTGTCGGGCGACTCGAGGTCCTCGGACCAGAAGTACTCCACGCAGCCGGCGTCGCGGCGGCTGGCCTCGGTCACCTCGCCCAGGCTGGCGAGCACGTCCGCGCGGTCGGAGGGGTCGAAGCTCAGCGAGCCGGCGATGATGATCATGCCGGGAAGTTACTGCCGTCAGGCGCTCCCCACGCGTTCCAGCTCGTCCTTGACCATCGTGCCGCCCTTCATGACGGCGAGCAGCCGGGCCTGGTCCTGCAGCACCCCGATGTCGCCCAGCGGGTCGCCGTCGACCACCAGCAGGTCGGCCAGGTAGCCCTCGCGCACCCAGCCGAGCTCGTGTCCGCGGCCCATGAGCTCGAAGCCGTTGACGGTGGCCCACCGGATGACGTCGAGCGCCGGGACGCCCGCCTCCTTCACGTAGAACTCGAGCTCGTCCGCGTAGCGGCCGTGAGGGAGGCTGATCGCCCCGTAGTCGTCGCCGATCAGCAGCTTCACGCCGGCCGCGTTGGCCTCCGGCAAAATGGCCAGCGCCCGCTCGATGTCCTCGGCCATGGCGGCGGTGAAGCCGAGGCCGCCGGCACCGCCGCCCATCATCTCGGCGAAGCGGGCCGGGAAGAGCTGACTCGGCACCAGGAACGTCCCCGCCTCCACCATGCGCTCGATCGCCGCCTCGTCGAGCCCGTCACCGTGGTCGACCACGTCGATGCCGGCGTCGAGCGCCATATGCAGGGCCTGGCGGTTGGCGATATGGCCCCGCACGAGCGCGCCGCGCTGGTGCGCCGCCTCAATTCCGGCCGTGATCTCCTCGGGCGTCATCTCGGTCTGCTCGGGCGGCGCCACCGTCCCGTGGCCGCCGGTCACGAACATCTTGATGATCTCCGCCCCCTGCTTGATCTCCTCACGCACCGCCCGCCGGAACTCGGCCGGGCCGTCCGAGCGGTTGATGGCGCCGCGGGCGCCCACGTCCCAGTACCACGGGAAGCTCTTGTCGCCGGCGTGCCCCGTCGTGCTCACGTCGCGACTGCCCGCCATCAACCGCGGCCCGGGAAACAGGCCCTCGGCGATGGCCGCCTTCATGGATGCGTCGATGGCGAAGGGCGCTCCGGCACTGACCGCCCCGGTGAAGCCGGAGTGCAGCAGCAGCTCGAGGTGGTGCGCCGCCCGCACGGCCTGCAGCGCCGGCGGCTCCTCCAGCCCGAAGGGCGCCGTCTTGGAGCCGAGCTCGTTGTAGGTGGCGTGGAAGTGCGCGCTCACCATGCCCGGCATGACGGTGCGCCCCCCCAGTTCGACCACGCGGTCGGTGGGGCCGACCTCCACCGGCGTGCCCGTACGCACCCTGGCGATGCGTCGCCCCTCGATGACGACCGTCGTCTGCGGACGTGCACCGTCGGCGTCGACGACCGTCGCCCCGGAGAGGATCACCCGGGCCACGTCCCGCGACGTCCGGTTCTCGTCGGCCTTCACCACGCGGCGCCTCCGTGGTCGCGTCACCCTTGGTCCGGGTGGCTGGCGTGTCACCCTTCGCCGGTCGGACGATAACGCATCGCGGCGGCGCCCGGGTCCTTGCCCGTTTGAGGGGCGCGTGTTCTACTGGCTTCGCATGAGCTCCGAGACGGGGGGTGCGGCGGGCGGGACCGAATCGGGTCAGGCC
>DATNLP010000326.1:0-3826 GCA_035602795.1 Acidimicrobiales bacterium
CGTAACCGGCCAGAGGCCACACGGCGGCGAGCAGGATCAGCACTATCCAGCGGGTTCGCATCACCGAAACCACCTCCCGACGCCTGAGGGCACTTGGCCGACTCGGCGGGGACTGTAGCCCCTGAGAGACGCGGGCGCCCAGGGACAAGGCTCATCCCCTACCGCTACAGGAAGTTCAGTTGCGTGAACAAAGATCCGCGGACGCCTTGACGCCGGACGGGGACGAGGTGCGTCTGGCAGTAGCAGCTCACGATGCGAGGGTTCCGCCGCCCTTATGCCGCCGAGACCCGAAGCGTCGGCGGTCGTTCGATGTCCTGCGTGCTCGGTCAGGATGTCAGGAATGTCCGGGAAGCGGTCAGGTGGACATTGCGGTGGGGGCACAGCAGGGTGCCTAGACCCAGGGCCGACCTCAGGACTCGAGCTCGTCGCTTGGCTCGCGCCTACTCCACCGCGGTCGCGGTTTGTCGCGCTGGCATCACGCAGCGGTCACACATGCACCCGTCGGTGAGATAGCGGCCAGGAGAACCCGTCACGGGCGATGCCTTCGGGCTATGGTGCGGAGCCAGGGGGCGAACGAAGGGAGTTCTCCATGCCGGGCGCCTATCCATTGACTCTCGAAACCCCACCGGGGCCTGCGAAGATTCCGCCGGTCAAGGTCCTGACCAACTGGCTAATCTTCATCCCGCAATTCATCTGGCTGTACATCCTCAACATCGTCGCCTTTCTCGCCGCGATCGTGTGCTGGTTCTCCATCGTGTTCACCGGTACGGCACCGGAGAGCCTGAGTGTGTTCATCGCTGGTGTCATTCGTTATCAGTGGCGAGTGATCACCGGGCTCTTCGAATGGGCCGAGCCGTATCCGCCGTTCGCGCCCATTCCGCAGGGGTACGCCGATCCGGGTGGCTACCCGGCCGAATTGAACGTCGCGCCTGTGAGCGGGGACCGCAACCGAGTCACTGTGCTGGTGCGGATCATCCTCGTCATTCCGCAGGTCATTGTGTTGTACGTCCTCAACATCGTCAACGGCATCTGTCTTCTCATTTCGTGGTTCATCGCCCTGTTCACCGGGCAATGGAACCCGTCACTGAAGACGTTCTGCATCGGCGTGTTCCGGTGGCAGCTTCGGGTGAGCTCCTACTTTCTGTTGTTGCACGATGAGTATCCGCCGTTCAGCCTGGAGCCCTAGGAGCGAAGGGATCCCGGTAGGAGCGACTCGAATTGGCCCGGGTCGTCGAGTGGACCGCAGTGAAGGCCTGCGGGAGACCACGCTCTCGGACACACGAATGTCCGGGATCGGTGACGTGAGAGCTAGTTCTCTCCGAGGTGGTTCTCAATGATGCGGCGGGCGGCGGTCGACGCCCCGGCATGTCGCGTAAGCGTGACCACGAACAACTCTTTGTCCAAGGAGTAGAGCAGAGCATCGCTCTCGGCCGTCACCGTGGCCTGTCGCGGTATGTCACGGATCAAAGCGAGCTCCCCGAATCCTTGCCCGCGTGTGACGGTCTGGACCAGCTCACCCTGACGGACGATGCACAACGATCCCGAGGACACTGCGTAGTACCTGTCTCCGGGATCTCCTTCGTGGAAGACGGTGGTGCCGGCGCGAACGGGCACAGGTTCGAGCTCCTTCGCCACCCCTTCGAGTTCCGGGGCCGGCAAGGCTGCGAAGATCGGGATCGCACGCAGAAGGCGGATCTCGACGAGCGGCACTACGGCGGAATCGTCGAGTTGCCTCAGCCGGCGCCAGACCCCTGCCACGAGGATGAGGGCAAGGGCGGCCGGGGCGACCAATGTGGCTCGCAGACCCCCGACCGCGTAGGCGACCCGGACGAGCACGACTCCGAGCACCATGCCGGTATCCATCAATGCCTCGAGGATCGAGAACAGGCTCGCGACGACGTACGGAGGCGTCGACCGCTGCAGAAGGGTCCTGCTGGTCACGTCGAAGATCGCCCCGGAAAACCCGACTAGCGCGAGGAGTCCGACCACCGGCGCTACGCGGGGAGTCGCGCTGATCAGCGCGAGAGCGATGACCGCCACGGCCAAGGTGAGCACCAGGGGGCCCTTGAGCCGCCGGCGGCCGATGAGGAAGGCCGTCCCGAATCCTGCGACGACCGCCCCGCCGCCGGTGGCGGCGTTGAGGAAACCGGCGCCTCCTGCGCCCAGGTGGAGGTAGGACGCCGCGATGATCACGCAAAGCAGGTCGATCGTCCCGACAAGCACGAAGTAGAAGGCGTGAAGGCTCAGGAGGAGGCGGACGCCAGGGATGGTGGCGGCCGAACTCAGATTGGCCTGCAGTTCCCGACGGAACTCGTCGAGCGCCCGCCATGCCGACAGGCGAGTGCTCGACGGTTCGTCGGAGGACGGCTCGTGGTCCCGCAGAGCGTGCAACCGGACCCCGGGGATCACGGCCAGGCCGGCGAGGGCTGCACAGCCAGCGACGGCCAGCGCGGTCCCACCCAGCGCAACCAGTGCGCCGGCCAGCGCCGGCCCGACGAGGCAGGCGACGCCGTATGTCCACCCACTCATGACGTTGGCCGCCGTGAGCTCCTCTGGCGTACGGACGACAGCGGGGAACAGCGCGGCTTGTGTCGGGCGGGTGAGGGTGATGCTCAACGCAGTCGTCGGCGCCAACGTGAGGACGACCCACTCCGGTGCACCCCATGCCATTGCGCCGGCAACCGCTCCCATGCTGACGACTTGCGCGACCATGCCGATGACAAGAACGCGCTGCGGATCGCGTACGTCGGCGACGGCGCCGAGGAAAGGACCGAGCACGATGCACGGCACCAACTGAACCAGGACGATGGTGGCTCCGGCGGCCGTGCCTCCGTGCGCGTAGGCATAAATGAGGAGTGCGATCCAGATGCCCAGTTCCGCCGTGCAACACAGGGCATAGGAGAAACCCAGCCGGCGTAGATCCGGGTTGCCCACGGCGGTACGCAGAACGGCTAGGACGGTACGCACCCGCTCCCGGGCGACGGGACCCTTTTCGGGGTCGACCGAGGCGGCGGGGGCCGCCGGGCCCTCGGCATCCTGGTTGCCCATGCGGGCGCAGGGTATCTGCAACTGCGCTTGCGGCGCTCGTTTCCCAGGAGCGGAGCGGACACCCGATCCCGCAGTCGGAGGGCGTGTCTGCCCCCCGTGGTGTCAGGACCACCTGCCCGCACCTTGGGGAGGCTCCCTGGTCCTTCGGGGTTTTCCCGGGCTCGCAAGGATGTGGGGAGTTGTCCTTATGACGGCCGATTTCGGTCGGGAGAGCCCAGGAATCGATCACGTGGACACGGCATGACCCACCGACTCAGACGCGTTCGTCGAGCAACTCTTCGATGAGCCGGTTCACCCGGGCGGCGATGTCGTCGCGGATCGTTCGGACGACTTCGAGCGGCTGGCTGGCGGGGTCCTCGACCTCCCAGTCGAGGTAGCGCTTCCCTGCGTAGACCGGGCAGGCGTCGCCACAGCCCATCGTGACCACGACGTCGACCGCTTGGATCATGTCGTCGGTCAGCTTGGTGGGAGCACGGTCGGTGATGTCGACGCCGATCTCCTCCATGGCTGCCACCACGGCTGGGTTGAGCGCCTCGGCCGGATCAGAGCCCGCCGAAGAAACGATGATGCTGCTGCCGGCAGCCAGGCGCAGCAGGCCTGCTGCCATCTGGGACCTCCCCGCGTTGTGGACGCACAGGAACAGGACGGCCGGGTGGTCGGTCGTCATGAGGACCCTTCTGAGGTCTTTGGGGCCGGGTGCGGAAAGATGACGTCAGCCGCCTCCGCCGCCGTGACGTCCGGATAGAGCACGCCCTTGATCACGACGACGGCGACGACC
>DATNLP010000045.1:0-8488 GCA_035602795.1 Acidimicrobiales bacterium
GTGGCCAACTTCGACGGGCACCTCTACATCGGCACCTCGAGCTGGGTCAGCTGCCACGTCCCGTTCAAGAAGACCGACCCCTTGACCAACATCGCCTCCATCCCGTCGGGCCTCCCCGGCCGCTACGTGATCGCCGACGAGCACGAGACCGGTGGGGCGTGCCTGACCTGGTTGCGCGACAACGTCCTGTATCCGGGTGACGCTCTGGCCGCCGACGCCGCCACGACCACGACCACGTCCGCGCCCGACGGCGTCTTCGGCCTCCTCAACGACGTGGCGGCCTCCGTGCCACCCGGCGCACACGGCGTCCTCTTCACCCCCTGGCTCAACGGCGAGCGCTCGCCGGTCGACGACCACACCATCCGGGCCGGCTTCCACAACCTCTCGCTGTCATCGAGCCGCTCGGACATGGTGCGGGCCGTCTTCGAGGGCGTGGCGTTGAACTCGGCCTGGCTGCTCGGCGCGGTCGAGAAGTTCTGCAAGAAGGAGTTCTCCTCGCTCGCTTTCGTGGGAGGCGGCGCCAACTCCGATTTGTGGTCCCAAATTCACGCCGACACCACCGGGCGCACCATCCGCCAGGTGGCCGATCCCGTGCTGGCCAACGTGCGGGGTGCCGGCCTGCTCACGCTGCTCGCCCTGGGTCACGTACGGGAGTCCGACATCCCTGGCACCGTCCAGGTCAAGGCCACCTACGAGCCCGACCCGTCGTCCGCCGCCGTCTACGCCGACGTGCTCAAGGAGTTCGTCAATCTCTACAAGCAGACGAAGGGCATCCACAAGCGGCTGAACGGACGCCGGCTGCACGCCTGACCGGGACCGGAGGCCCCGCGGTCCCGTCGGCGGGCCCCGGAACGACGGCGCAGTATGGTGCACGCGTCACGTGCTCGGGACGTGACGTGACGGGTGACCTCCGAAGGAGGCAACAGCATGCGGGTGGCGGGCTCGAAGCGGTGCCGCGGGCGGAATGTGCGGAGCGGCCTGTGGGCCGGCGTCGCTGCCCTCGTCTTCCTTTCCCCGATGGTCCAAGCATTGGGCGCCGCGTTCGCGTCCGGCGCGGCGCCGCCGACCCCGTCGTTGGCCGCCGTCGCCAAGAGCAGGGACGTGTCGCACCCGCACTTCTTCGGGGGCTACCAGGGTTACTGGATGTTCGGGTCGGACGGGCGCGTGTACCCCTACGGACCGGGCGTGCCGCCCTTCCAGGGTGACCTCGGTGGCAAGACGCTGAACGCGCCCATCGTCGGCGGCGCCGGGTACGGCAACACGGGTTACTACGAGGTCGGCTCGGACGGTGGTGTCTTCAACTTCGGCACGGCGCCCTTCGACGGCTCGGCCGGCAGCCTCCATCTGAACAAGCCCATCGTGGGCATGGCCGCGCCGCCCGACAGCGACGGTTACTGGCTGGTGGCGTCCGACGGCGGCATCTTCAACTACGGCGGCGCCGGGTTCTTCGGCTCGGTGCCGGGCGCCCTCAAGCCGGGCCAGGTGCTGAACGCGCCCATCGTCGGCATGACGCCGACACCCGACGGGCAGGGGTACTGGATCGTGGCGTCCGACGGCGGCATCTTCAGCTTCGGTGACGCGGGCTTCTGGGGCTCGACAGGGTCCATGCACCTCAACAAGCCCATTGTGGGGATGGCGGCCTCCAACTACGGCATCGGCGACGGGTACTACCTGGTGGCGTCGGACGGCGGCATCTTCAACTACGGCCCGGACGCGCCGTTCTACGGCTCGGCCGGCAGTCTCAGCCTGAACAAGCCGATCGTCGGCATGGCCGACGCGCCAGACGGCCGGGGTTACTGGATGGCCGCCTCCGACGGGGGCATCTTCAACTACGGCTCGGCGCAATTCCAGGGCTCGGCGGCGGCGGCGCCCATCGCCGCACCCATCGTCGGCCTGGCGGCCCCGGGCACCCTGCCCCCGTTCATTGCCGCCATGGACGACAGTGTCGACGGCGACGGGTACTCGGTCGTCGACGTCGGGGGCGACGTCTTCAACGCGGGCAACGCGCCGTACGCCGGTGACCTCGGGTCGGAGGACCTCAGCGATCCCATCACCGGCTTGGCGATCGATGCGACGGACAAGGGGTATTGGCTACTGGGCGCGGGGGGCGAGCTCACGCCCTTCGGCGACGCGCCGAACTACGGCACGCAGGCGACGTCGGCTCTCGACGATCCCATGATGGGCCTGGTGGCGACGAACGATCGCCTGGGCTACTGGGAGTTCACCGCCGACGGACAGGTCTCCCCATTCGGCGACGCCACCAACCTGGGCGAACTCTCAACCGAAGAGGACAACGCCAATATCTACGTCGTGGCCATGGCGGCGCAGCCGAGTGGGAAGGGATACATCCTGCTGAACCACGACGGCGGGACGTACAACTACGGAACCGCGACGTTCTACGGCAACGCGGCCGAGGACGACCTCGGGGGGGCCGCCGCCGGCATCGCGTACACGCACGACGGCAACGGCTACTGGATCCTCGGTCAGAACGGCGACGTCTACCCCTTCGGCGATGCCACCGACTATCCCGGTCCCGCCCCCAACCCCAACGCGGTCTACCAGGGCATGGTGGTGACCCCTGACGGCGGCGGGTACTGGCTCTTCGACGACCTGGGCGACGTCTACGCCTACGGCGACGCCGTGATCTATCCCTACAACTGACGACTGACGACTGACGACTGACGGCTGACGACTGACGACTGACGGCTGACGGCTGACGACTGGCGGGCCGGACCGAGGCCCGCCTGTCAGGCGCCTCCCCGCCGCCCCACCATGGCGCGTAGCCGACCGCGACGCCGTCCAGCACCCTTCGTCACGACCAGGGCCAGGGACGTGGTCACGTACCCGGCCAACTCGGTGCGCAGGTGGACGTCTGAGTACGGCGGCACGTCGACGTGCAGGTCCTCGGGCGTGGTGCCCTCGGTGTAGTCGACGTCGATGTCGTGGCCCAGCTTGCGCAGGCGGGCGGCCAGCGCCTCGATGTCACGGCGCCGGTAGAACACCGTCCCCCCGGCCTCGACCGTCACGTCGTTCGAGGAAACCAGGTACTCCGTCGTGTGGACGGCGACGCCGCCCGGCTTCAGGCAGTCCATCTGCTCCACGACGAAGGCCGCCCCGGCCGCCAGGGTGCCCAGGTGCTCCAGGGCACACGACGACCATGTGAAGTCGAAGGCACCCGTGCGGAGGTCGCGGGGAATGGCCTTCATGTCCACCTCCTGGAAGCGCACACGGCGCGCGAACTCGTCTGCGGCGCACAGCCCCCATTGATTGAGGTTCTCCAACCCGCCCGCCCACTCCGACGACGAGTCCGTCCAGCCGCTCGCCACCGCCGCCTGGCGCGGCTGATCCGAGGCGACCACGTCGCAGCCCTCGGCCGCGAACAACGCCGTCAGCGGCTCCTGGCCCACCCCGAAGCCGAGGCCACGATGTCCGGCCGCCAGCACCCCCCGTTCGTGCAGCGCCTCGGCGACGAAGAGCCACTCCCACATCTTGCGGTGGAGCATGATGTCGCGCCGGCCGACAGCGGCGCCGTCGCCGACACCGTCGCCGTCGTCGTCGTCGTCCCACATCGGCCGCAGGCGCTCCGCCCAGGCCCGCAACGCCGGCGAGCGCAGCGACTCCGCCGAGCACAGTTGCGAGCGCAGCACCATGACCGGGCGACCTTACCGGGGCGGGGGCGCCCGACCCGGTTCCGGTCCCGCCCGGCAAACGAAATCCGCCGACCCTAAATCCGCTCGAAGTTCCGGGCCAGCTCCCAGTCGGTGACGTGGCGGTTCGAAGCCAGCCACTCCTGCTCGGCCGTGTTCAAGAGGTGGTGGTGCACGTCCGCCCCGAACGCCTCGAGCGCCACCTCGGAGGAGCGCAGCGCCTCGATCGCCTCCACCAGCGTCGAGGGGATGCGGGGCACGTCGGTCGCCTCATACGCGTTGGCTCCATACGGCTCACCCGGGTCGAGTTCGTGGTCGACGCCGTACAACCCCGCCGCGATGGACGCCGCCAGCACGATGTACGGGTTGACGTCGGCGCCCGGGATGCGTGACTCCACCCGCCGCCCGGCTCCATGACCGACCACCCGGAAGCCGCAGGTCCGGTTGTCCTCGCCCCAGACCGCCGCCGTGGGCGCCCAGCTCCCGGGCACGTAACGCCGGTATGAGTTCACCGTCGGCGCGGCGCACCACGCCAGCTCCTTGGCGGCGTGGATCTGCCCGGCCAGGAAGCGCCGACCCAGCGTCGACAGCGCGGCACCATCGGACGAGTCCGCCATCAGGGGCACGCCGCTCTTGATGTCCCACAGGCTCGTGTGCACGTGGCACGACGACCCGACGTCGTCCATCGTCCACTTGGCCATGAAGGTGGCCGCCCGCCCCTCCTGGGCCGCGATCTCCTTGATCCCGTTCTTGAACACCAGGTGCCGGTCCGCCGTCGACAGCGCCTCGTCGTAGGTGACGTTGACCTCGTGCTGGCCCCGGCCCGCCTCCCCCTTGGAGAACTCGACCGGGATGTCGGCGGCCCGCATTTCGTTGCGGATGCGACGCAGGACGTACTCCTCGCGCGCCGTCTGCAGCAGCTGGTAGTCCTCGATGGTCGACGTGTGGGGGGTCAGTCCGCGCCAACCCGCCTCGGCCGCCGACGCGTAGGAGTCCTGGAACAAGAAGAACTCGAGCTCGGTGGCCGAGCACACGCGCAGCCCTCGCTCGGCCGCCCGCTCGAGCTGTCGCCGCAGCATCTGGCGAGGTGACACCTCGACCGGGGCGCCCGCCTCGTCCTGCAGGTCGCAGACGACCATGGCCGTCCCTGGCAGCCACGGGATGGTCCTCGCCGTGTCGTAGTCCGGCAGGCAGACCACGTCGCCATACCCAGTGTCCCAATTGGTGAAGCGGTACCCGGGCAGGGGGTTCATGTCGACGTCGACCGCCAGCAGGTAGTCGCACGCCTCGATCCCGTGCTCGGCCACGTGCTCCGAGAAGAACTCCGCCGTCACCCGCTTGCCCACCGGGCGCCCGTGCATGTCGGGGAAGGCCACGACCACGGTGTCGACGCTCCCGTCCGCGATGCCCTCGTCGATCAGCGCTCGTCCCGGCATATGGGCCGCCATGTTGGCCGCCCCCGCCGTCAACGTCCAGCCCCGTTGCAGCTGTCCACTTTCGGGGTTTGTACGCTTGGTCCCATGATCCCGCTCGTCGGTGTCTCCACCTACGTGGCCGAGGCCAGCTGGGGCCGCTGGCAGCGCCGGGCCGCCGTGCTGCCCGACAATTATTTCGAACTGGTGGCCGCGGCCGGCGGCCGGCCCCTCCTGCTGCCCCCGCCCAGCACGGCGCCCGAGGGCCCGGGCGCCGCCGCCGAAGAGGTGATCGCCGTCCTCGACGGGCTCGTCCTCACCGGGGGCGGGGACGTCGACCCCCGGGCCTACGGCGAGGAGCCCGAGCCCGCGGTCAACGGGGTGGACGAGTGCCGCGACGCCAGCGAGCGGTCGCTGCTGGCCGCCGCCCTGCGCGCCGACCTGCCCGTGCTGGCCATCTGCCGCGGCTGCCAGGTCCTCAACGTGGAGCTGGGTGGCACCCTGCACCAGCACCTGCCCGACGTGGTCGGCCACACCGACCATCGCAGTGCGCCCTACGTGTTCGGCGACGTCGAGATCGGCACCGTGCCGGGCACGCTGGCCGCCGGCGTCTTCGGCGCCACGCCCACGGTGCGCTGCTCGCACCACCAGTCCATCGCCGCCCTCGGCCGCGGCCTCGTCACCACCGCGGCCACGACCGACGGGGTGATCGAGGCGGTGGAGCTTCCCGCCGCCCGCTTCGTCCTGGGCGTGCAATGGCACCCCGAAGAGGGGATGGACCGTCGCCCCTTCGATGCGCTCATCGAGGCGGCCCGGTCCTACGCCCAGGAGCGGGACCACACCTCGCGGTCTGTGCGCCGCAGCGCCTGACGATCTGACCATCTGACGTCGTCACGACGTGACCACGTGATCCCCCAGGCCAGCGGCAAGGTCGCCGTCGTCACGGCCGCCAGCAGGGGCGTGGGTGCCGAGCACTTCCGCTCGCTGGCCGTCAGCCCCGCCGGCCCGGTGAGGTCACCATGCGCGTCCCGGACCAACCGGTGCCGGGTGCCGCCGGGTAGTCTGCCGCCATGCCGAAGAGCGGTGCCCGCAAGGTCGTCAAGCCCGTCGCCGCTGCCGCGGTGACGCTGGGCACCATCGCCAGCATCTGGTGGTTCGCGCTCAAGCCCCGCCGCCGGGCCAGGAGCGAGCAGGGGATCACCTCCGAAGAGCGCTGAGCTATGGGCCTGGCGGCCGCGCCGCCCGCCCCTGCCCTCATCCCACCGGCGGCAAGCCCTCCACCAGCGCCGGCAGGCAGTCGCTGATCGAGCCGAACACCAGAACGTCGGCCAAGCGGTCCATGTCGGTCGGCTCGCCGTTCACGATGACCACCACGGCGCCGTGCCGCACGGCGATCGGCACCAGCCCGGCGGCGGGGAAGACGCCCAGCGTGGTTCCGACGGCCAGCAGCAGGTCGCACTCGGCCGCCGCCGTCTCGGCTCGGAACAGGTCCTCCGGCACCAGGCTCTGGCCGAAACTGATGGTGGCCGACTTCAAGATGCCGCCGCACACCTCGCCGTCCCACGCCTTCAGGCACGACGGATCCTCCTCGCCGGACCGCACGCGCTCGTGCACCGCCTCGGCCGGTTGGCGGTCGCCACAGCGCATGCAGGCCACCTGGCGCGTCGTGCCGTGGATCTCGACGATCAGCGCCGGGTCGGACCCGGCCGCCTGGTGCAGCCCGTCGATGTTCTGGGTGACCAGGGTGTGCAGCCGCCCGCTGCGTTCCAGTTCGGCCAGCGCCAGGTGCCCGGCGTTGGGCGACGACGCCCAAATGGGCGAGGTCAGACGGCTCTGCCACGAACGCCTCCGCAGCTCGGGGTCGGACATATAGGCCTGCAGGGTGGCCTGCTTCTCAGCGGCCGGGTTCTTGGTCCACACTCCCTGTGGCCCGCGGAAGTCGGGGATGCCCGAGTCGGTCGAGATCCCGGCGCCCGAGAGGACGACCACGCGGCGCGCCTGGCTCAGCAACGCCCGCGCCCGCACAAGCGCCCCCTCGGCGTCGGCACCGGCGTCGGCACCGGCACCGGCACCGGCACCGCCACCGCCAACTGCGTCGACATCGTCTTCCATCGCTAGGCCATGGTGGCACGATGCGGGCCTACGCTGCCCCGGTGGCCCGGGTCGACGCCGCCCCCACCGTCGAGATCCTCCGTCCCGCCGACGCCGCGGACCGCCAGCGCCGCGCCGCCGGGGCCCTCCTGGCCCGGGGTTGTCGGGCCGGTGACCGGGTGGTCTTCGCCCTCGGCTCGTCGCCTGACCTGATCTGCGCCGTGCTCGGCGCCGCCCGGGTGGGACTGGTGCCGGTGCTGCTCAACGCCACTCTTACCGACGCCGAACGCGACCGGCTGGCCGACGACGCCGAGCCCGCCCTCCGCGTCCTCGACGGCGGAGCCCTGGCCGCCCTCATGGACGGCACCCCCACCGAGCTGGCCCCGTACCCGCTCACCCGGCCCATGCACTACACGTCGGGCACCACGGGCCGGCCGAAGGGGGTGACCACCGGGCTGTGGGACGAGGCCACGGCGCGGGCGGTGGTCGAGGACGAGGCGTCCGTGTGGCACTTCGACCCGGCCGACCTGCATCTCGTCTGCTCGCCCATGTACCACACGGTCTGCGTCCGCTTCTGCACCAACACGCTGCTCGCCGGCGGCTCGCTGGCCGTGCTCAGCCGCTTCGACGCCGCGCTGGCGCTGCGGACGCTGCGCCGCCACCGGCCCACCACCGCCTTCCTGGTCCCGACCCACCTGCAGCGGATGTTGCGGTCTCCCGAGCTGGGGCCCGACGAGATGTTCGACTCGCTGCGCCTCCTGGCCCACGCCGGCGCACCCTGCCCCGAGCCGCTCAAGCGGGCGACCATGGCCCGCGTGCTGCCGGGCCGCGTGTGGGAGTTCTACGGCTCGACCGAGGCGCAGTTCACCGTGTGCTCACCCGAGGAGTGGCTCGAGCATCCCGGCACCGTCGGCCGCGCCCGCGCCGGCCGCACGCTCTCCGTCGTCCCGGTCGACGGCGGCGACGGCGCCGACGACAACGACGATGGACACGCCCCGAGTGACGCCCGGCCCAGACCGAGCGGCGGCGGCCGGCTCGGCCCGAGCGATGCCCGGCCTGCCGAGTCTGCCGAGCCCGGCACCATCTGGGCCACCATGCCGGCCTTCGCCCGCTTCAGCTACTGGCGCAACGAGGAGGCCACGCGCCAGGCCTGGCGGGGCGACGCCTGCACCGTCGGCGACCTCGGCACGCTCAGCCCCGACGGCTACCTGTACCTGACCGGCCGGCGCCACGACCTCATCATCAGCGGCGGCGTCAACGTCTACCCGGCCGAGGTGGAGAACGTGCTGACCGCCGTGGCCGGCGTCGCCGAGGTGGCCGTGTTCGGCCTGCCCGACG
>DATNLP010000346.1:0-7630 GCA_035602795.1 Acidimicrobiales bacterium
CACGGCCGGGCGGTGACGACGCTCGGCCAGGTACCAGGCGGCGCCGACGGCGACCAGCGGGTCGGGGTCGTCGAGGGCGGTGGCCAGGGCGGCGGGGAGCGCCGAGCGGGAGCCCGGCCCGCGCACGGCCAGCGCGGCCTCGACGGCACGGCGGCGCAACGCGGGCGGTCCGCCGGTGAGCGCCGCGGTGACGTCGTCGGTGCCCAGCTCACCCAATCGGGCCAGCGCACCCAGGGCGGCCACCTGCACCGAGGAGTCGGCGTCGGCCAGGCCCCGGCGGGCCCGGGCCACGTCGCCCCGGTGGCCGGCCACGGTGACGCGGCGCCGGCGCAGGAGGGCGCGGCGATCGCTCCCCCCATCCGTGGCAGGATTTTCCTTCACCCGTCCGAGTATGTCCGACCCTCACGCGCCCGCCGACGGGGACGCTCTGCCGTTCCCTCCCCCGACGGTGCCCACCCCCAACGGGACGGGCGCCGCGCCTCCGCAGTGGTGGGCGGCACCCCCGCGCCGGCGCCGGGGCTGGCGGCTCTTCGGGACGGTGCTGCTGGCGCTCATTTTGGTGGTCGCCGTGGCGGCGTGGATCGCCAGCCGGGTCTCCGTCAACTACTACGTCATTACGCCCGGGGACGCCACGCCGGTCTCGCAGTACATCGTGGTGCCGCCCAAGTACGACCATCACCTGACGGGCACCATTTTGCTGACGGACGTGTACGTCAGTCAGCTCAACGCGCTCAGCTACCTGCAGTACCGCTACTTGGACTCCGACAGCGAGGTGATTTCGGGACCGGACCTGCTCGGCCCGACGCCTGACGAGAGCCAGTTCCTCGACCAGGGCTACCTGCAAATGGCCCAGGCCCAGTCCTTCGCCACCGCGGCGGCCCTGTCACACCTCGGCTACGCGGTCACGTCGACCAACGCGGGCACGCTGATCTACGGCATTCAGCCCGGGTCCCCGGCGGCCAACACCTTGCAGGTCGCGCAAGTGATCACGGCGGTCAACGGGACGCCGACGCCGACCGACTGCGCGCTCATCGCGTCGCTGCACGGCTTGCAACCGAAGACGACCGCGTCGCTGACGGTCGAGGAGTCCTCCATCAACGACAACGGCGATTTCGTGGGTGGCGCGACGGTGCACAAGTCGGTGACGCTGGGCACGCCGCCCAAGGGGCTGGTGGAGACTGGGTGCGGCCCCCCGAGCAAGCCGACGGCGTTCCTCGGCATCGACCCCGAGACACAGCTGGACTGGCACTTCCCGATCGACGTGACGGTGCACACGTCCGACATCGGCGGGCCCTCGGCCGGCCTGGCCATGACGCTCGGGATCATGGACAAGCTGACGAACGGCCGGCTCACGGGCGACCGGGTGGTGGCGGCCACCGGCACCATGGACCAGCACGGCAACATCGGTGACGTCGGGGGCGTGGCGGAGAAGACCATCGCCGTCGAGCGGGCGGGGGCGACCGTCTTCTTCGTGCCGCCCCAGGAGCTGGGGGCGGCCGAGTCCAAGGCCACCCCGCAGCTGCACGTCTACGCCGTGAGCAACCTCGACCAGGTGCTGCGGATCCTCGAGAAGCTGGGCGGCCACGTGCCGGCTACCACGCCGACCAATCCGGTGTCGGCCCAGGCGGCGCCGTAGGCTCTGCCTATGCCTGAAGGTCGCGTCCCGATCTCATCGTCCCGCATCTCCACCGGGGACGTCGCCCGGCACTCCTTCGCCGTGGTCCGGCGGGGCTTCGACACCGACGAGGTGCGGGCCTACCTCCAGTCGGTGTCCCGGAGCCTCGAGGAGATGGAGGAGCGGAGCGAGGAGCTGCTGGCCCAGCTGGCCGAGGCCGAGGAGCGGGCGGCCCACCCGGTGGTGGACGAGGCCACGCTGACGTCGTCGCTGGGCCAGCACAGCGGGCAGATCATCCGCCATGCCCACGAGGAGGCGGCCAAGATCGTCACCGAGGCTCAGGAGAGCGCGGCCTCACTCATGCGCGACGCCCAGAGCCAGGTCGAGGAGCTGCAGACGCGTACCGAGACGTCGACGGCCCAGCGGGTGGTCGACGTGGATCGACTGGTGGCCAACGCCGAGCAGGAAGCGCGGGAGGAGAGCGAGCGCATCATCTCCGAGGCGGTGGCCGAGGGCGAGGCCCTGCTGGCGCGGGCGAAGGACGAAGGCCGCACGCTGCTCGAGCAGGTGCAAGAGGCGCGCCGGCGCGTCCTGGCCGACCTGGCGTCGAAGCGGCGGACCATCGGGATGCAGATAGAGCAGCTGCGGGCGGCGCGCGACGAAATGACGGCGTCGGTCCACGGCGTGCGCGACAAGGTCGACGCCATCCTGGCCCAGCTCGACCGCACCGACGACGAGGCGCGGGCGGCTGCGCTCGCCGCGGGCGACCAGCTGCGCGTGCACGGCCCGCCGGACGGGCCGCTCGACCAGGACGCGGTCGAAGGGGCGGGGGCGGAGACGGAGGGCGGCGGCGAGCACGGTCGCGCGCCCACGTCGGAGACCGAGGTGGTGGGCGACGACGCCGAGGCGGCCGGCGAGGCCCCGTCGGTCGACGAGCTCTTCGCCCGCATCCGCGCCGGGTCCGAGGGGGACGAGCCCCCCCGTGAGACGGCGACGGCTCCGACCGAGGCCGTGCCGGTGACCGAGCGCGAGGCCCCGGAGGTGCCGTCGGCCGAGGCCGGTCCGGACGGCGAATTGATCGCCCGGCGCGACGAGCTGCTGGGGCCGGTGGAGGCCAAACTGAGCCGCGCCGTCAAGCGGGCCTTGGGCGACGACCAGAACCGGCTGCTCGACCAGCTGCGCAGCGCGCCGTCGTCGAGCGGTGAGGAGCTGCTCGGGCCCGAGGACGCGCACGTGGCGGTGTACGCGGACGCGGCGCGCGGGGTGCTGGGCGAGGCCTATGCGGCCGGGGCGATGTTCGCCGGCACCGGCGCCGCGACACCTCCGGCGGCCACCATCGAACAAACGGCGACGGGGCTGGCCCGCGGCGTCGTGATCATGCTGCGCCGGCGCATCACAGAGGGCACCGAGGAGGCGGGCGACACCATCGGCGCGGCGTTCCGCGAGTGGCGCGGCGAGCGGGTCGAGCGGTTGGCCGGCGACCACGCGACGCAGGCCTTCTCGGCCGGCGCCGCGGCGGCGGTGGGGGCGGACCACAAGGTGCGCTGGGTGGTGACGTCGGTGGGCGGCTGCTCGGACTGCGAGGACAACGCGCTGGCCGGCGCGGTGAGCGCGAAGGAGGCGTTCCCGACCGGGCACGACTACCCGCCGGCGCACGCCGGATGCCGCTGCCTGGTGGCCCCGGCGGACTGACCTGGGACTTCTGAGGGGGGCCGGCTCGGGCCTGGCCGTTTTGACCCAAGGACCGGACATTAGGCTCGCCCCGTGCGCATCCCCCGCGACCTGAACGTCGAGCCTTCCGCGCGCCCGCGCCACCGGGCGCGCTGGTGGCTGATCGGCTTCGTCGTCGTCCTCATCGTTCTGCTGATTTCGCTGCGGTCGCTGGCCAACATCTACACGGACAGCCTGTGGTTCGACTCGGTCAACTACCACCAGGTCTTTTCGACGCTGTTGGTCATAAAGCTGGGGCTCTTCGGGGTGTTCGGCGCCATCTTCTTCGCCGTGCTGTGGGTCAACCTCGTGGTCTGCGACCGCATCGCAGGACACGACATCGTGCTGGCCCAGGACGACGAACTGGTGCGGCGGTACCAGCAGTACGTGCGGCCCTACGCCGGCCGCATCTACATCGCGCTCGCCTTCGTGCTGGCACTGATCGGTGCGTCGGGGACGATCAGCCAGTGGAACAACTGGATCCTTTTCCGCCACGGCGGCAGCTTCGGAGTGACCGACCCGCAATTCCACAAGGACATCGGCTTCTACGTCTTCAAGCTGCCGTTCCTCACCTTCGTGGTCGACTGGACGCTGGCCATCCTCATCGTGACGCTGGCCGTGGTGGTCGTGTTCCACTACTTGAACGGGGGGATCCAGCCGCAGCGGGGTCTGCCGCGGGTCCGGCCCCCGGTCAAGGCGCACATCTCGGTGCTGCTGGCGCTGATCGCGCTGGACAAGGCCGTGGGCTACATCTTCCAACGCTGGTCGCTGGTCAACGCGCAGGACGGCTACGTGAACGGCGCCGGCTACACCGACGTGCACGCCCGCATGCCGGCCGAGCTGCTGCTGGCCGTCGTGTCGATCTTCGCCGCGGGCATCCTTCTCTACAACATCCGCCAGCAGGGTTGGACCCTGCCCGTGCTCGCCATCGGGATCTGGGCCTTCGTGGCGCTGGTCGTCGGCATCATCTACCCGGCGCTGCTGCAGGCGCTGAAGGTGACGCCGGCGCAGAGCTCGCTCGAGGCGCCGTACATCCAACGCAACATTTCGGCGACCCGGACCGCCTACGGGCTGACCGACGTACAGGTGCACCAGTTCCCGGCGTCGACCAACATCACGCCGACCCAGACGCTGGGGGCGACGTCGACCATCGACAACGTCCGGCAGTGGGACCCGGACCCCACCATTTCGCTGCAGACGTTCCAGCGTCAGCAGGCCATCAAGTCCTACTACACGTTCCCCTCCGTCAGCGTGGACCGTTACACGGTCGACGACCAGCTGACGCCGGTGCTGATCGGTGTGCGCGAGATCCTCTCCTCCAACATCCCGTCGCCGTCGTGGGTGAACACCCACCTGCAGTACACCCACGGCAACGGTGCCGTGATCGCTCTGGCCAACCAGACCAACTCGAACAACCCGGTGTACGGGATCCAGTCAGTGCCGCCGCAGTCGTCGCAGGGGCTGCCGCAGATCACCTACCCAAACGTCTACTTCGGTTTGGGCCTGACCGGCTACGTGGTGGCCGACACCAGGCAGGAGGAGGTGGACTACCAGCAGGCGGACGGCGACAACGTCGAGAGCCATTACTCGAGCACGGGCGGGGTCCAGCTGTCGTCGGTGTTCAAGCGGGCAGCCTTCGCGCTGCGCCTGAGTGACTTCAACCTGCTCATTTCGAGCCAGATCACGGACCAGTCCCGCATCATGTTCGTGCGGGACCCGGTGGCGATGGCCCAGAAGGCGGCGCCGTTCCTCTCCTTCGACCACGACCCCTACGCCGTCGTCAACGACGGGCACATCGACTGGATCGTCGACGGCTACACCACGACGGCCAACTACGCCTACTCTCAGAACGCGTCGAGCCAGCAGGTGGCCGTCGGGAGCACCCTGCCGGGCAGCTACAACTATGTGCGCAACTCGGTCAAGGTGGTGATCGACGCCTACTCGGGGAAGATGACGTTCTACGACAACGACCCGAGCGACCCGATTCTGCAGGCGTACGAGGCGGCCTTCCCCCACATGTTCCTGCCGCTGTCGAAGATGCCGGCGCAGCTGCAGGCGCACCTGCGCTACCCCGAGGACATCTTCTCCGTTCAGTCGGCCATCTACGGGCGCTACCACCTGACCAACCCCCAGCAGTTCTATGCAGCCAGCAATGCCTGGCAGCTGTCGCCGACGGCGGGCGCCGGCCCCAAGTCGCAGGCGCTGCTGGCGGAGAACACCTACAACTCGCAGGGGCAGCTGGTCTCGACCACGCCGGCCCGCATGGCGCCCCAATACCAGGTCTACTCGCTGCCGGGCACGACGCCGCAGGTCTTCACCGTTTCTGACGGCTTCGTGCCGGCGGCGCAGGGCAACGTGTCGAACAACAACCAGAACTACAACTTGACGGCATGGATGGTGGGGCAGTCGGACCCGGGACACCCGGGCGAGCTCGACGCGTACGAGGTGCCGCAGGGGACGACAGGCCCGGCCAACGCGGACGCCGAGATCTCGGCCAACTCGACGGTGTCGAAGGATATTTCGCTGCTGGACCAGGGCGGCTCGGAGGTGCTGCTGGGCGAGACGCTCATGGTGCCCATCGCGAATTCGATGGTCTACTTCCGCCCGCTCTACGTGGCATCGTCGACCAACTCGCAGCCCAATCTGCAGTACGTGGTTGGCGTGCTGGGCAAGAACGTGCAGATCGACACGTCGCTGTCGAACGTCCTGGGAGACCTGCTGAACCAGACGGTGTCGCTGCCGAACGGGGGGACGGGTGTCTCCTCGACGGGGACGTTGCCGGCGGCGGTCGCGGGCGAACTGGCGACGGCGCAGACCGACTACCAGAACGCGCTCTCGGCGCTGAAGTCAGGCAACTTCGCCACCTTCGGGTCCGACCTCCAGGCCATGGAGCAACAGCTGCAGGCGGCGCAGGCTCTGTTGGGGACGACGCCGGGAGGGAGCTCGAGCTCGACGGGCACCACGACCACGACGACGGCGCCGGGGACGAAGGCCACCAAGTCCAAGTCCAAATCCGCCTCGACGACGTCGAGCACGTCCAGCACGTCGAGCACGTCACCCACGACGTCCTCGGTGCCGACCAGCACCGAGCCCGCGGGGGGCGCCACTACCACCACCTCGACCAGCCTGGTCTCGGCATTACCGGCGACGCGGGGCTGACGCCGGAGGGGGAGCGGGACGGGTCGCGTCCCCGCCCGCATGGGCGCGCCGCCGCCGGTTGCGGGCGGCGCCCGAGAGCCCCATGATGTCGGGGACGACGAGGGTAGAGGAAAGGACGTCTCGCGATGGGACTGCTCGACAAGATGAAGGACGCGGCGCAGACGGCCACGGTGGCGGCCAAGGACGCGGCGGCCAAGGGCCAGGCCAAGATGAACGAGGCGCAGGCCAAGAAGGCGGCCGACGGGTTGCTGCGGGATCTTGGCGCCGCCTTCTACGCCACCAAGACGGGACGGGCCACGCCGACCACCGACACCGACATCGGCCAGCTGGTTGCCGCCCTGCAGGCCCACGAGGCGGAGCACGGCCAGATCACGCTGGCCCCCGAGTCCTCGGCGGCGGCCCCGACCGCCACTCCGGCCGACGGCTCGGCAGCGCCGCCTCCGCCGCCCCCGGCGGCCGCCGACCCGGCGTCACCCCCGCCCCCGCCGCCGGCGGCGCAGACCCTCTAAGGGCGGCCGGCTGGCCGGCTGGGCAGGGCTGGGTGGCAGCGCAGCGGCATGAGTGGGGCAGGAGCGCCTTTGGTCGTCAGCGCCGATGGGCTGTCGGGGCGCGCTGTGAGCGAGATCCGGTGGCACGTGTACACTCGTCTTCTTCGCCGCGGGGTGGAGCAGTCTGGTAGCTCGTCGGGCTCATAACCCGAAGGTCGGAGGTTCAAATCCTCCCCCCGCCACCATGACGTCTTCACAACTGGAGACGCCCTATCTTCACAGTTGGGTGTTCGGGAGGCGCGGACTCCGGCCTCCGAGGTGCCGACAAGGCTGATCCGTCGCGCCCTCGCGTCGGGCGACGTGCACTCTCAGCGTGTCAGCGCGCCGAGGCGATGAGGTCGCTGGTGGTCCTTCTTCGGCGCCGACGCGTCCGTGGCTCGAGTCCGACGGTCGCTCGTCGTGCCTCGTCGATCTGGCGTTGCGCAAAGGCGTCGAGGACGCGCTCGTTGCGCACCACGACGGCGCAGGCGAGCAGGAGGGAGATGGCGCAGTGCCCCATGATCCGGCACCAGCCCCTCGTCACGTCCGTGCTGGCGGGATCCTTGAGGGTGGCGAAGGAGCGCTCCACTGCAGTGCGTCGGCCATAGGAGATGCGATG
>DATNLP010000352.1:0-3124 GCA_035602795.1 Acidimicrobiales bacterium
TTCACCGCCCCGCTACGGATCCGCCGCGCCACCGCCGTCGCCGCCGCGACGTCGGCGCTGTAAACCTGGCCGGACAGTCCGTAGATGCTGTCGTTGGCGATCCGGACGGCGTCGTCGACATCCTTGTATCCGATCACCGCGAGCACGGGGCCGAAGATCTCCTCTTGCGCTGCCGGGTTCGAATTGTCCGGAACGTCGAGCACCGTGGGCTCGAAGTAGTAGCCACGCTCAAGCCCCGCGGGGCGTCCGCCGCCACAAACGACCTTCGCTCCGTGCTCCTCAGCCAGCGAGACGAACCGCGCGCAGCGGTCGCGCTGGGCCGACGTGATCAGGGGACCCACCATCGCCGAGGGATCGCTCGGCGGTCCGACCTTGATCGCAGCGTAGGCGGCGGCGGCCGCCTCGAGCGCCGAGTCCTTCTGTTCCTGCGGCACGAGCATGCGTGTGGCGGAAACACACGCCTGCCCGGCGGTCATCGCGATGACCTGCGCCGCCCCCTGGGCTACGCGATGGAGGGCGTCGGGGAGATAGATCTGTGCCGACTTGCCGCCGAGCTCCAGCGCCACACGCTTCACGGTCGACGCCGCTTGGGACAGTATCTGCCGTCCTACCGCAGTGGAGCCGGTGAACGACACCATGTCGACGCGGGGGTCCGACGTGAGGAGCTCGGCCCCATCCGCACCCTGCTCGACAACCACACTCAAAACACCGGGAGGCAGGCCCGCGGCCTCGGCGGCGGACCCGAAGACCAAGGACGAGAGCGGAGTCAACGGACTCGGCCGCAGAATCACCGAGTTCCCCGCCATCAAGGCTGGGATGAGCTTTTGGAAGGCCATGATGATCGCCCCGTTGTAGGGAGTGATCGCCACCACGACTCCGACGGGCTCGCAACGCCGGACGCTGGTCGCGACTCGTCCGCGTACTAACTCGTCCACCGGGACAGGATTGGCTTCCTCCTCGGCCAAGGCGAGGAAAAGGTCAATGGTGTGCCGAGACAAATCGATTCCAGCGGCATACTGCGCCATCTCCGCAAACAGGACGGGCTGTCCTGCTTCCGCGACCATGGTGGCCACGAGGGGCTCATGGACCGACTCGATATGGTCCAGGAGGGCGTGCAGGAACTTTGCTCGCTCCCGCCTGGGACGATCAGCCCAGACTCCTGCGTCGAACGTCCGCCGGGCGCCGGCAATGGCCCGGCCTACATCTTCGAGACGGGTGGCACCCAGCTCGGTCACCGTGGACTCGTCAGCCGGATTCACGATCGGGAAGGGTTCGTCGCCCTCCACCCACTTGCCGGCCACGAACGATCGGCGCTCTCCGAGGATCGGGCCTGCCGTCACTGCGCCATGCGCCCATCTGGGAGGTAGAGCATGGTTCTACCTTTCCAGAGTACTTAGTAGCAGTCAAGCGATCTTTAGGGCCACGGTAGGCGGCCCGGAAATTGCCGCCCGCCGGCGGACTCAGCCAGTTGGAGCGCCCGTCACGCCTAGGGCCGTCCCAGCCTGCTCAAACGCTATCGGAGTTGACTTTGAGCGACTTGACCCATCAGGACCACCGAATCCGCAGGCACCGGTTGCTCTACCGCACGACCACTGACTCGCCTCGTAGCCAAAAGGGCGCAACCGCCTACCGACGTTGACCCACAGGACAACGAATTTCACGAATTCACGACCCCATCAACAGGTCTTGCCAGTTGGCAGGAACCCGTCCGGCTGGTCCAGGTACGGGTTGGTCGAGGGGATGATGTTCCGGGGGTGCCAGGCGAGGCCCGTTCACATATTCGTTTGTTTGGTAGTTCCAAAACCAATCCTCGCCTGGCTCGAAGCTGCGGATGACAGCGTGACCCGACGAGTTCGCGTGCGCGGTCGCGTGTTGGCTCGGGGAGTTGTCGCAACACCCAATATGGCCGCACTCCGCGCACCGTCGGAGGTGAAGCCACCAACCCTCAGCCGCGAGACATTCCACGCAACCAGGCCCGCTCGGCGGGACCTCTGGATCGACGGAATTCGTCATGTTGCACCTCCTGCTCTGTATCTACCAACGGTAAAGGAAAAGGGCGATGGCCGTCACGCGCGACCGCAGCCACGGGACAAGCGGTCAACGAGAGCCGCATTGCGGCACGGAGGGGGAACTTTGGGTTGACACAATAGCGATGGTCACACGTGATCCCGCAACCATATTGATGGACGAGCCCCCCAAGACATCGTCGACGACCAGCGCGGCACCGAGCTCTGCAGGCCGGCGATGAATCCATGAGGTTGACCAGTACAGAGCGAACAGGTGACCGTGATTGTCCCAGAACAGTTGCGGCGTCCGCTCCGAGCCAGCACACTGGCATCTGACGCCACGGACCGGGCGAATTTCCGATGGATCCAACCAAGATTGAGAGCACTTATGGAATATGCAAAGGCGAAGGAGTTGCTACACACGGAGCGTCTCCATGTCGAGCACTCGCTCGCGGAGATCGAAGGGGAGGGACGGGATGACCGAACCGCCGCCGATCAGCCCGGGGATATGTATGACTCGGCCGAACCACTCACCAAGGAAGGCACTGACGAATCAATCAAAACGGAGCTACAAGAGAGGTTGGCAGCGATCGACCGAGCGGAACGGCGACTCGAAGATGGCCAATACGGCTACTCGGTTCGCAGCGGGCAACCGATTCCCGACGATCGCCTCGAGGCCGACCCTGCCGCGGAGCTAACCATCGAAGAGGCCCGACAAGACACCTGAACGACCTCTTCGGAGGCCAACGCCCTATTTCTCTCGTTGGAGAACCGCCAAGACCCACGGAGGAAGCACTATGCCAACTGACCACGTCGCACAGCCGTGGGCAATTCGTTCCGCATTGGTCGCCGTAGCCGAGCTCGATCGATCTGTCTCCTTCTACCGGGAGGTCGGCCCATTCGAGGAGCTTGCTCGCGACGACGCAGTCGCGGTGCTCGGTGATGCGTCACCCGCGTCCATCGTCCTCATCCTCCGCAAAACCGGGACTATTCATCACACTCGCCATGGCCCACAGTCTCTGGGTCTCCGGTCGATCACGTTCAACGTTGGGTCGCTCGGCGAACTGGATCGGATCGAGTCCGTACTGCGTGACCACAACCTCTTTACGTCCCGTCAG
>DATNLP010000370.1:0-7023 GCA_035602795.1 Acidimicrobiales bacterium
GTAGGCCCATTGGGTGCGGCCTTCGGGCAGGCGCCCCTGGACGGCCAGCATCGGCGCGATCGACGTCGGCACGGGATCGGTGAGGGTCGCCGGCCCGTGGCGGTGGATCATCCAGTCGCGGTCCTTGGTCTGGAACAAGACGTAGCCGCCCGAGGCCCGGGCGCCGTGCAGGACGAACTTGACCTCGGAGTCCGACCACTTCTCGACGTCGTAGTCGCCCTGGTCCCAGATCGTCACGGAGCCCGCCCCGTACTCCCCGCGCGGGATGTCGCCCTGGAACGAGTTGTACTCCATCGGGTGGTCCTCGGTGTGCACGGCCAGGTGGTTCCGTGCCGGGTCGTCGGGGAGTCCCTTGGGCAGCGCCCACGACGCCATGACGCCGTCGTGCTCGAGGCGCAGGTCCCAATGGAGGCTGCGGGCATGATGCTCCTGAATGACGAACCGCAGCGGGGCGGCGCCGCGGCGGGACCGGGTGCGCCCCATCGGCTCGGGCGTCTTGGCGGGGTCCCGCTTGGCGCGGTAGGTGCCCAGCCGGTCGGCCCGTTGCTCGCCCTTCGGCCTGGCGCCCACGGCACCACTCTTGCGCACGGCGGCTAGGTTGGGGCACGCCGGAGAGGATCCGCCGACGAGTGATCAGGGGTATGGATGACTGATTCCCTGGACGAGCTGCCGGACGACGAGGCCTCGCGGGAGTCGTTCCCGGCCAGTGATCCGCCCAGCTCCTGGTCGGGCGAGGAGTACGAGGAAGCCGAGCCCCCCGCCGGCGGGTAGCCCCGGTAGTCCGGCGGCCCGGCCTGGTCGTCAGAACCCGCCGCTGATGGCCCATGACGCCTCGGCGTGGCCGGCTCACAGGCGCAGTCGGTAACGGCCCGGCGGGACCGCGAATCCGCTCCGGGCCAGGCACGAAGGCGCCGAATACCCCTAAAGGTTCCCCCCGTGGCCGCCGAGAATTGACGTTGGCCGACCACGACCCGGCCATGAGGAAGACGCTCCGCTGATCGTAGGCGGCGCGTCCTGGGGAAGGGCCGAGACCGCACATGGTTACCGAGGAGGAGTGGCAGGGAGAAGTAGCGAAGGCGCGCCGACTTCGCTTCCTGAGCCCCCTCATCGGGCTGGTCATCTTCGCTCTGCTCACCGTTCCAGCCGTGATGGCCGGGGCCACGGTGGCGCCCGGGATCGACCGCTACGCCACGACGGCGGGCGTGCTGGTGGGGCTCCTCCTCCCCGTGATCGCGGCGCTCGTCCTCGTGGCCGACCGCCAGCAGCTGAAGACGGACGAGAAGGTCCGTTCGCTGACCGTCGAACTCACGGAGGCGATCGCCGCCGGAGACCGTGAGTCGGTGATACGGGACGCCCAGGCGCAACGTCAGCAGTTCGAGAGCCGCCTGGCCAATGCGCTCGACATGGCGGAGGGTGAACCGGAGGTCATCGACGTGATCGAGCGCTCGTTCGACGAGGTGCTCCACGACGCGCCGGTCGAGCTGCTGTTGGCCGACAACAGCCACGCCCACCTCTCACGCATGGCCGGCGTGGGCCCGGGCGGCGAACCCCCGGGCTGCAGTGTCGACTCGCCCGACCGCTGCCCGGCGGCGCGGCGGGCACAGGTGCAGGTCTTCGCGGACAGCGACGACCTGGACGCGTGCCCCAAGCTCCGCAACCGGCCACAGGGACGCATGTCGGCCCTGTGTGTGCCCGTGTCCATCATGGGCCGCACGGTGGGCGTGATTCACGCCACCGGCGAGCCCGAGGCGGAGGTCGAGGACAACGAAATCAATGACCTGGCCACCCTGGCCAAGCTGGCCGGCGCGCGCATCGGACTGCTCCGGGTCATGGCAGAGACCCAGCTGCAGGCGTCGACGGACACGCTGACCGGGTTGCTCAACCGACGGTCCTTCTCGGAACGGTTGGCCGCGGTGCCGGGCCACCTGCATCCGGTCGCCGTGGCCATGGCCGACCTCGACCACTTCAAGATGCTGAACGACACCTACGGGCACGACACGGGGGATCGGGCGCTGCGACTCTTCGCCCGCGTCCTGCGCGACTCACTGCGGGCGGGTGACCTCGTCTCCCGTTACGGCGGGGAGGAGTTCGTCGTCGCCTTTCCGGACTGCACGGCAGTCGACGCGGCCCGCACCCTCGACACCCTGCGGGCGCAGCTCGATGCGGCCATCACGGTCGGCGGGCTGCCGAAGTTCACGGCCAGCTTCGGCGTCACGGACACCGAACCAGGCGAGGAGTTGCCAGAGGTCCTCCGCCGCGCCGACGACGCACTGCTCCTGGCCAAGCGTCAAGGGCGCGACCAGGTGGTCCTGCACGATGCCGAGGTGGTGCCGTCGACGCACGACAACGCCGCCGAGACCAACGGTTCCATAGAGGTGACGACTCGGCTCCCTCGCTTGACGCCGGAGCACGTTTCGAGCTGACCCGTCTCCGATGTCTTGACCCATCGGAGGCTCTCGGTCGGGACCGAGCTCAGTCGGGGTGAACCAGCCGGAAAGCGCGGCATGTGAGGTCTGATGGCGCACCACGTGGTCGGCCTCGCCAAACGAGCTTGCCCACCTCGACCCACCCGACGAATGATGGAGTCGAAGATCAGCCGGGGAGCGGCGAGTTGTCCGCCTGAAGACAGCCAGAATCTCTTTGTATATTGTATAAATAACTGGTCTTGCCAGGTCGCATCGGACAGGCGACACGATTGAGAGCGCGCATGAAAACGGGCAACGACACGATCGACCGGGCGAATGGCCACTACACCATCATTACGGCGGACAGCCACGCCGGCGGCAGCCATGCCGCCTACCGGGAGTACCTCGACCCCGAGTACCTGGAGGAGTTCGACGCCTGGCGGGCCAAGTACAAGAACCCCTACAAGGATCTCGGCGACACGCGGCGGCTCCGCAATTGGGACAACGACATGCGCAACCGTCAGCAGGAGGCCGACGGCGTCGTAGGGGAGGTCATCTTCCCGAACACCATCCCTCCATTTTCCCCGAGCTTCGTCCTGTTCGCAGCACCTCCCAGGCCAGAAGAGTATGAGCATCGCCTCGCCGGCATCCGGGCGCACAACCGTTGGCTCGTGGATTTCTGTGGCGAATTTCCCGATCGCCGCGCCGGTATCGGCCAGATTTTCCTCAATGACATCGACGACGCCATAGCCGACGTCCATTGGATAAAGGAACACGGTCTCCGCGGCGGCATCCTCCTGCCCAACATCCCGCCGGACGTCAAGTGGGTCCGACCTCTCTACGACCCCGCCTATGACCGATTGTGGAGGGTCATCGAGGATCTCGAGGTGCCCGTGAACGTGCACGGGGGAACGGGTGTGCCCGACTACGGCGACTATCCGTTTGCCATGCTCTTCTACATCAACGAGGCGAGCTTCTACTCACAGCGGCCCTTCGTTCAGTTTGTCCTCGGAGGCGTCTTCGAGCGGTTCCCGCGGCTGAAGTTCGCCATCACCGAGGCCCAGTGCTCCTGGGTGCCGAAATTGCTGAAAGAACTCGACGCCACCATTGATCGCATACGCAAGACGGGCCAGACCGGGGAGATCCGCTACGGCGACGAGCACAAGCTCGAGCATCTGGCCAGTGAGTACTTCGCCCAGAACGTGTGGATGGGAGCGAGTCAGCCCCGACCCGCCGACGTGGCCGCCCGGGCACTGATGGGGGTCGACCGGTTCATGTGGGGCAGCGACTACCCTCACGACGAGGGGACGCACCCCTTCACCCGCGAATCGCTGCGCCAGGTGATGTCCGGGATTGCCCCGGACGAGAAGCAGAGGATCCTGGGAGAGAATTGCGCCAAGCTCTACGGCTTCGATTTGGCGAAGTTGGCGCCGCTGGCGGCGGAGTTCGGCCCCACCGTCGAGGAGCTGGAGCAGCCTCTCGACCGGCTGCCCGAGAACGCGAACGACGCGCTCCTCAGGTCAGCGGTGGATCTCGGAGCACGCAGCGCCTGAGCCACGCGCCCAGATGGAATGCCGTTCCTCGAGACCCGGCGGTGCTCAGGGGTCGCCCGTACCGGTGTCGGTGTGATCAGAATTCCCGTTGTGGGCCGGTGACGCCGCCTCCGCTGGCTGCACGGGTCCCAGATAGGCTGAGTGCAGCACCGACTCCACGTCACCGGCCGCGCCGGTCTGGACGATCCGCCCGTTCGCCATCACCATGGCTGAGGTCGCAACCGCCAGCGCGGTGCGGGCGAATTGCTCCACCACCACGACGGTGATGCCCTCCACCGCCAGCTGGAGGACATGCCTGTACAGCTCGTCGACGACGATGGGTGCAAGCCCCATCGACAGCTCGTCCAGCATGAGCAACCGCGGGTTCGTCGCCACGGCGCGGGCAAGCGCCAACATCTGCTGCTCGCCGCCCGACAACGTGCCGGCGGGCTGGTCACTGCGGTCGGCCAGGCGCGGGAACCGTTCGAACGCGGAACGCTCGACGTTCCGTCGCCCGGAGCCACTGTGCGTCATGACCCAGAGGTTCTCCCGCACGGTGAGGTTCGGGAACACGCCGCGGCCCTCGGGTATCAGGCAGAGTCCCCGCCGGGCCAACGAAGCCGTCGATCCCGCGCGCACCTTCTCACCGGCGAAGCGGACCTCACCCTCGCTCGGCCCCATGATGCCGGCGGCCAGGGCGAGGAGGGTGGACTTCCCGGCACCGTTTGCCCCGAGGACGGCGGTCACGACACCCTCCTCGAAGACCGCGTCGACCCCGTGGATCACCTCGACTTCCTCGTAGGCCGCTCGCACCCCCCGGAATTCCAAGAGAGGTTCAGGCATCGGCCGCCGCCGCCGGTACTGTGCCGAGATATGCAGCCTGGACCTGGGGGTCGGCCCGGACCTCTGCCGATGTTCCGGTGCAGATGACGCGGCCGTAATCGAGGACCACGACGGTGTGGCAGACGTTCATGACCAGTTCCATGTCGTGTTCGACCAGCAGAATGGCGAGTCCGTCGTTGGCCAGGTTGCGCAGAACCTCCGAGAAGCGCTCGGTTTCGTCTGTGTCCTGGCCCGCCGCCGGTTCGTCGAGGAGAAGGACCTTGGGTCTGGTGGCAAGCGCGCGCGCCAGCTCGACGATGCGACCGGTCCCCGTCGGCAAGGTGTCGGCTCGGTCATTGGCCACGGACGTCAGTCCAAGCCGGTCCAGCAGCTCGTCGCGGACCTCTTGGATCGTTCTCGCCCTGCCCTTCACAACCCCCCGCTGCGCGATGGAGGCGGCGACCCCGATGTTCTCTGCGACGGTGAGGGTCCCGAAGAGCTCCAGGCGTTGGAACGTGCGGCCGAGCCCCCGCCGGGCCCGGCGATAGGACGAGAGTCCGCGCAAATCCTCACCGTCGAGGCGCACGGTCCCCGCATTAGGGCGCTGCATCCCCGTCACCACGTTGAAGAGAGTCGTCTTGCCGGCTCCGTTCGGTCCGATCAGTCCGGTGATTGCCCCCTCAGCCGCGCTGAGCGAGACGTCGGAGAGCGCGGCCAAGCCCCCAAAACGAACCGAGACCTCTTGGATTTCAAGCCCCACTGGTGCCTCCGGCCCCCGACAGAGCGGTGAGCGGATCGGCCGAGCCGACCGGAGCCTCGTCGGACACCGCCTCGGCGAACCAGGCGTCCCGCTTTTCCTTCGACCGGCGTTCGGGCAGGCCGAATGCGGGCGGCGCGATTCTCGCCCGGTAGTCGGCGACGTAGGCCGGGACCGGGAACAGCGCGAGGTCGACTAGCAGGATGATTGTCATCGGCCAGTTGCCGATGACGCCGCTCAGCCTGAGAGCCCAGGCCGCCCCGGCTACCGCTACGACCAGGGCGAGGAGCCAGCGACGTCGCACCACCGAGAGATAGACCGGGCGGATGCTGCCCGGGATGGTCCCATTCGGCGTGGTCCCCACGCCGATGCCGCCGAGTCCGACCAGGACCAGCGGTAACTGCGTCAGAGAAGGGAAGAAGTTCGTGAAGAACGGCGATCCCTGGTAGACGCCGTTCAACCCCGCCGCACCGAACGACGTGATACCAAAGATGACCATCACCAAGAGCACGGAGAGCCCGTTAAAGAACTGGAAGACGTCGGCCGCCGCGCTGCCGAGCTCCATGCCGTAGATGCCGCCACCGACCCCCGCCAGGGCGGCCGAGAAGGCGAACACTCCGACGAGCGACGCCCGGCCGTTCATGCCCAGCGTGGCACACGCGGCCGGACTGTCCTTCATGGCCAGGAGGCGTTGCCCGAACTCCGATCGCCGCAGGGCGACGACGAGCACGACCAGGATCACGAAGGCCACCGCCCCCGCAATGAACTGTGACGTCTTGGAGTTGAGCGCGAGCGAACCGATGCGGAAGGGAGCGAAGACAAGCGATCCCGAGCCGAAGGGCGCGTAGGGACGCCCGAAGAGGTTGAAGGATGGAAGCGCGAACACCCAATTGTCCATGGTGATGGCGAAGGCCGCCGTGGCCAGGGCGAAGTAGATACCCGAGAGTCGCAAGGCGGGGATGGCGACGATGACGCCGACGACCGCGCACACTCCGGCTGCGGCCAGCAATGAGAGGGGGTTCCCTTGGCCTCCCAGATGCCCGACCATGGTGGCGCCGATGCCGGCGAAGGTCATTTGGCACAAGGACAGGCGGCCCGCGTAGCCAACGATGGGGATGACCGAGAGACCGACGATGGCCAGCCCCCACATGCGATTGAGGCTGAACAGGTCGGGCGTCGAAACGGTGGTGGCCAAGAAGACGGCGGCGATGATCGTACCGACGCAGAACAGGCCGGTGCCGTTCCAAGTGGGGCGGTAGGCGAGCTCGCGGCTCCGAAGCTGTCTGTGCCCACGCAGGCGGGACTGAGGCAGGACCAAGAGGGCAATGAAGAGGATGATCGCGGGCACCGCGTCCTCGAACCCTTGGATGTAAGGGTTCTGGGGCAGATAGGCCACCGAGTACGCGATGGAGAGGCCGAGGATGATCGCACCCACGAAGGTCATCGGAATGGAGCGCAGGCGCCCGATGACGGACGCCGCGTAGGCGTTGACGATGAGCAGCGTCAG
>DATNLP010000373.1:0-2548 GCA_035602795.1 Acidimicrobiales bacterium
GGCCGCCCGCGGCGACTCGGCACGAGTCGAGGTTCCCGCAGCGCTGCTGGCGCGGCGCGGCGAGCTCGAGCAGGCGCAGGCGAGCGACCCGGCCGCCGTTCAGACATGGATAGACGGAATCGGCGGCCTCCAGGGCGAAAATGTCCTCTGGCAGGTATTCCCGGCCGACATTTACGGGATCGCGGCAGCGCGACTGGAAAAGGGCGAGCGCTGGTCATTCACCCCGGAGTCGAGGGTCGTATGCCAGGGCGGTTCCAAGGGGCGCGCTCTTCCGCCCGACTGGTTCGACACGGTGCAAAGCTTCATCGAGGTCGGGCAGGTCATACAGACGTATGGGATGGCAGAGCTCACGGGGCTGAGCCCGTTGTGCAGCGCGGGCCGGTACCACATTCAGCCCTGGGTGATCCCGTTCGTGCTGGATCCGGAGACAAGCAAGCTTCTCCCCCGACTGGGCGTGCAGACCGGCCGGTTCGCGTTTTTCGATCTGGCCACCAACAGCCACTGGGGCGGTCTCATGACCGGTGACGAGATCGAACTCGACTTCGACGGGCAATGCGAGTGCGGCGCAACCACCCAGCACTTCAGCTCGCGGGTTTCCCGTCTGAGCGAAAAACGCGGAGGGGACGACAAGATCTCCTGCACCGCGACCCCGCAAGCCTACGAAGAAGCAATGGAGTTTCTCGTCGGATGATCCAGTCCACAATGAGGAGAACGTCCGGTGTCGACAGCTACCGAGCCCCAACTACCGGAGATTGATTCCGAGATCTCCGTCCCCCTGGTCCCGGCGATCATCAGGGGGGAGATAGTCGAGGACAACCTCATCACCTTCCACGGCCGGGGTGACGGCTTGACCTTCCTCACCCCTGACCCGCACTGCTACGTGAACCGGTTCGCACTGTCGAGTCCGACAATGCTCCGCGATGTCTACGCCCTCAGTTTCGATGAGATCCTCGACTACCTCGAAGAGCTCGGGAAGCGTTTGAACATCGACGACAACAAGCACATGCAGTGGGCCCGAGAGCTGACGTACGCGACGTCGCCGGCGACGAAGCCGCTCATCGACAACGACTTCCGGGCCGTGGGCCGGTTTTTTGACCGTGACCGAGTCCGCCAGATGGCGGACAAGCAGATCGGACTGGACTACCTCAACAGTTGGGTGGACTCGACCCTCGCGGACGGGACCGTGGCGTCGGTACGGGCCTTCGGTGCCCGCGCGTTGCACATAATCCCCGGAAACGGAGGCGGCAGCGCCGCGAACGCCATCGTCAAGAACGCCTTTACCCGCAGCGACTGCATCATCAAGACCCCCTCGAACAATCCCTTCACCGCTGTCGCGATCGCTCGAACCATGTGCGAAATGGCACCCGACCACCCGATCACCAAGCACGTCACCGTTGCCTACTGGCGCGGCGGGGACGAGGAATTCGAACGCCGGCTGTACCAGCCGCACAACATCGAGAAAATCCTGGCCTGGGGTGGATTCGCTAGCGTCAAGCACGTCACCCGCTACATCCAGCCGGGCCTGGAGTTGATCTCCCTCGACCCGAAATTCAGTGCCAGCGTGATCGGCGCGGAAGCGCTGTCAACCGACGAACAGCTGCGCGAGGCCGCCCTGCGTCTCGCGGTGGACACCGGCGCCGGGAACCAGCAGTTTTGCTCGTCTGCCCGGGTCGCTTATGTCGTCACGGGAGACGGCGCCGATGCCGTCGAGCACGTCAACCGTCTCGGCGACTACGTCTATGAGGAGCTCATGGCTCTTCCGACCGCGATGAGCACAAAGCCCAAGCAGTACGACGCCGAACTGCGGTCGAATGTCGAGTCCGCCCGCCTCCAAGACGACTTCTACTACGTCGTGGGGGGAGAGGACGGCGAGGGTTGCGTGATCGTCTCCCAGCTCCCGGATCCCGTCGATTTCTCCGCGTTGCTCGCCGACCGCACGGTTAACCTCGTGCCCGTCGAGACGATCGATGAGGCCCTGTCGCATTTCGACTCGTACACCCAAACCGTCGGCGTCTACCCAGAAAACGTCAAGGAGCAGCTCATCGACGTCGCTCCTTTCTACGGCGTACAGCGCTTTGTTTCCCTCGGCTACTCGAGTCTGCACACGAGTTGCACGCCGCACGACGGCATCGAAGTGGAACGGCGCATGTGCAAGTGGATCGTGAACCAGGCCAGTCAGCTGATACCTCTCTCGTTCGCCGCTTCCCGAAACGGCATCGCCCCACACGACGAGACCGGCGTCACACCGGCCACCCTCGAAGCGCTCCGACAAAAGTAGGCTTCAGTAAAGGAGCACACCTTATGAGCGTTAGCGCCGCCGGCAAGATGGGTCCCGTGCCGGGTGTCTGGCCGCGGCCGGAGGCGTTCGCCCCGAGGGCCGATCCGGCGGTGCTTGAGGACCTGCGGGCGCGGCTGCGGGCAACCCGGTGGCCGGACGCGCCCGAGGACGCCGGCTGGTCGCTCGGGACCGACCTGAACTACCTCCGCGAGCTCGTCGCCTACTGGGCCGACGAGTTCGACTGGACCGCCCAGGAAGCCGTGCTCGCCC
>DATNLP010000059.1:0-5694 GCA_035602795.1 Acidimicrobiales bacterium
CTCGAGCCGCTCACGGTCGGGGCCTGGCTTGGGCGCGCCCCGCAGAAGGTTGCGGGCCCAGTCGACGAAGAGCGCCCCGGCGTTGCTCGGGCCCCCCAGGAGGAATCGGTTGGGCGTCGTGTGCGGGAAGCTGACCAGGCCGGGCACGGTCAGCCACTGATCGGTCACCGCCCACGTGATGAGCGTGGCCCCGAAGATCACGAGCACATCGCCGGGCTCGGAGGCGCCAGCAACGATCTGGTCACACATCGCGTCGATGGTGCCGCCGGTGACGACGACGTCGCTCTCGGGCAGGGTGCCAGCGGGGGCGCACATGGGCACGACCACGGGCAGTTGTGACTCGGCGACACCGATCTTCGCCAGGAGTTCGCTGTTCCATTTCCCGTAGCTGTGCAACGCGCCGAGCGAGGCCGTGACGGCAGTGTCCACGGCCGGGATGCCGGCCAGCGCGTAGGTCGCCACGCCCTGGCAGGGCCAGTACCCCTTGGCCTCCGGGGCGGCAGCGGACGCCCAGCGCATGAAACCTTCACCATCGGCCAGGACGCCGGGCAGGAGCTCCTCGCCGTCGGCGTCGACCGGCTCGCCCCGCCCTTCCTTGTCCCCGTAGAGCAGGCCGGGGAGCACCGGTACGCCATGACGCCCCACCGCGGTCATCGAGGGCACCATGGACGAGACCGTCACCCCCGCCAGTCGGTGGCCGTGTGCGTCCAGCTCGGCCGTCACCTGCTCGAAGGCCTTTTTTGGGCCGGCGCGCCAGGCTCGCTTGGCATCGTGGCGCAGGATGTCGGCCTCGGGCGCTACCACTTGGTGGGGCACGCGGCTGCGGGCGACGACGACCCCCTCCTCGTCGACGGCCACCGCCTTCACGGAGGTGGTGCCTACGTCGACGCCGACGGTGACGGTGCGCGGCGAGGCATTCACGAATCTGACACGGGTGTCATGATTCCGTCATTATGGACGACGCCCGCCCCAAGAGGAGAACTCCACGCCCATGACGCCCCCCCGCCCGAAGGCCCTCGTGACCGCTGCCGTTAGCGGCCCCGGCCTCGATCTCCTGCACCAGCTGGCGGACCTCGTGCTGGATTCGTGGCTGGACCAGCCCACGTTGCGGATCTACAACGCCCAGCAGCTGGCCGAACGGGTAGCCGTCGAAGAGGCGAACATCGTGATCGTGGAGAGCGACGTCTGCGGGGCCCAGCTCTACGAGCAGCCCATCATCGCCGTGTGCAGCTGCCGAGGCGACCCGAACAACGTCGACGTGCCGGCGGCCACGGCTGCCGGCGTACCGGTGCTGAGGGCGCCCGGACGCAACGCCGACGCCGTGGCCGAGCTGGCCGTGGCGCTGCTCTTCGCGGCCACTCGCGGCGTGGTGCCCGCCGACAAGGACGTGCGGGAAGGCGAGATCTACCGAGACGGCAAAATCCCGTACCAGCGCTACCGAGCCTGGGAGCTGGCCGGCAAGACCGTCGGCCTGGTGGGTCTCGGTGCCGTCGGACGCGCTCTGCGCTGGCGCCTGCGCGGGCTGGGCATGGAGGTGCTGGCCTACGACCCCTATGCCGCCGACGCCACCAGCACGCTGGACGACCTGTTCGCCCGGTCCGACGTCATCTCCATCCACGCCCCGGTGACCGCGGAGACCACCGGCATGATCGACGCCGACGCGTTCGCCAAGATGCGCGACGGGGTCGTCTACCTGAACACGGCGCGGGCGAAAATCCACGATACGGACGCCCTGGTTGCCGCGCTGGCGTCGGGCAAGGTTGGTGCGGCCGGACTCGACCACTTCGAGGGCGAGATCCTGGCCACCGACCACCCGCTCACGACATTCCCCCAGGTGGTGCTGACCCCGCACATCGGCGGCGCCACCTACGACACGGAGAGCAACCACACGCGCACCATCGCCGAGGATCTGTGCCGGCTCATGGCTGGGGCGAGGCCGTTGCACGTCGTGAACCCCGAGGTCCTCAGCGACTGAAGTGCCTGCCCGCCAACCGACCATCGTCGCCACCTCCATCGGGTTCCAGCCCGACGGGCCCAATCCCATGAACTTTCGCCCCGGGCCGTCCTACCGGCTGGCCGCCGACCTGGCCGGAGCAGGTGCGCACCCGAAGCTCTGCATTCTCGGCACCGCACTGGGCGACGACGCCTCGCGCCTTGCCTTGGACCACAACGCCTTCGCCAAAATCGGCTTCATCAGCTCGCACCTCACGCTCTTCCCGATGCCGAACGTGCCCGATGTGCGCGCCCACCTCCTGGCCCAGGACGTGATCTGGGTCGGCGGTGGCAGCACGGCCAACCTGTTGGCGCTGTGGCGCCTGCACGGGCTCGACCTGATCCTCCGCGAATGCTGGGAGGCCGGCGTCGTGCTCAAGGGAGTGTCGGCTGGGTCGCTGTGTTGGCACGTCGGCGGGACCACCGACTCCTTCGGGCCGACTTTGCAGCTTGTCACCAACGCGCTGGCGTTTCTTCCCTATTCGAACAGCCCGCACCACGACGCCGAGGAGCAGCGACGGCCACTCATCCACCGCCTGATCGCGGAGGGAACGCTGCCTGACGGCTACGCCACCGAGAACGGCACCGGACTCGTTTTCTTCGGGACCGAGCTGGTCGACGCCTTCACCGAGGTGGAGGGCAAGGTGGCGTACTCGCTGACGCGCCAGGGGGACGTGACGCGTGAAGCGGCGCTCGACACCAGGCTGTTGTAGAGCTCAGACGGCAGTCCCGGCCCAGTCGGCCCCGGCGTGGACGGTATCGGTGTCCGTGCCCGACCGCAGGATTCGCCCGGGGACGGCGCCGGTGAACTCGCCCGTCCGCACGATCTCGGTCCCGTTGACCAGGACATGGGCCACGCCCTCGGCGTCGGCGTAAAGACGGCTCGCCCCGCCCGGGAGGTCGTCGCGGGTGCGCACGGCCCCGTGGCCGATGCGGGTCGGGTCGAAGGCCACGACGTCGGCGAAGGCACCGGGCACCAGGCGCCCCCGGTCCCGCAGCCCGTAGAGACGGGCCGGGATGTCGGTCAACTGCCGCACGGCCTGTTCCCAGCTGAGCAACCCGCGAGCGCGCACACCGTCACCCAGCATGGAGGTCGAGTAAATGGCTCCACACATGGTGTCGAGGTGCGCCCCGGCATCAGAGCCGCCGACGACGGCGCGGGGGTCCTCCCAGGTCTGGGCTCGTAGCACCCAGTCCGCCTCGGACTCGCCGATGGGCGGGCGTAGGCCCGTGCGCAGGCGGTCGGCCACCACGACGTCGAGCAGCGCGTCGAACGGCGTCACGCCTCGTTCGGTGGCGACCTGGCCCACCGAACGGCCCTCGACCTCGGTGTTCTCCGGAGCGAACGTCTCCTCGAAGATGAGCCGCTCCCACACCGCCAGGTGGCGCAGAATGCCCGCCTCGTCGGACTGCGCGCCGGCGTCCAGGCGGCGCCGGGTCTCGGGGTCCGACAGCGCGGCCATGCGCTCATCGGCGGGGAGCGCGAACACCTCACGCCACCCGGGCAACCCGTCCAGGATGGCACCGTGCTCGAAGCTCAACCGCAGCTGCATGGTGTGCGGCAGGGTGAGTGCCACCACGGTGGCGCCGCGCGCGGCCGCGGCCGTCCCGGCGTCGAGCTGGCTCCAGGCCCCGTCGGGGTTCATCGCCGAGACACCCAGGACGTTCCAGTTCACCGGCCGGTCGGCCAGCAGGGACATGCGCACCAAGAAGTCGATCTCGTCGTCGGTGAACCCGTTGAGGCAACCCGGCACGATCAGCTCCACCGTGGTCCCTTCGTGCTCGCTGACGGCCGCGGCCAGCCGCTCCATCTCGTTGCGGTCGGCGGCGCGCGACGGCACCGGTTGGCCGTCGCCGTCGTTGTGGGTGTGCACCTGGGATGTCGAGAACCCGAGCGCGCCCTCGCCCAAAGCGGCGTGCAACGCGGCCACCATGGCGTCAACGTCGGAGGCCGTTGCTTCCGTGCCGACGGCCCGCTCACCCATGACGAGCCGACGCAGCGTGGAGTGGCCGACCAGAAAGCCGGCGTTGACGGCGATACGACCGTCGAGATGGGCGAGCCACTCTCCGAACGACCCCCAGTCCCAGGGGAGCCCGGCCTGCAGCGCGGCCAGGGGCATACCCTCGACCCGGGCCATCATCCGGGAGATGTAGTCGGCGTGCTCGGGCGCCAGGGGCGCCAGGGAGAAGCCGCAGTTGCCGCCCAGCACGGTGGTGACGCCGTGGAGGGTCGACGGACTGGCGTTGGGGTCCCAAAAGAGTTGGGCGTCGTAGTGGGTGTGGAGGTCCACGAAGCCCGGCGCCACCAGCAGCCCGCCGGCGTCAATGGTGGAATCGGCTCCTTGGCCAGCGCCCGGCCCGATGGCCCGCACGCGGTCGCCGTCGAGGAGCACGTCGGCCCGGACGGGCGCCGCCCCGGTGCCGTCGACGACCGTCCCGCCGCGGAGGGCGACCGTCACGACACCGATTCCTGCTCAGCAGGCCCCGGCCGGCGGACCTGGACCCGCGGGCGGGCGAACGCCTGCATGCCCTCGCGGCCCAGTTCGACGCCGAAGCCAGACTGCCGCCAGCCACCCATCGGCGCGTACATGTCGATGGCCGAAATGCCGTGGGCATTCACGAATACCGTGCCGGCCACCAAGCGGGACGCCACCTCCGACGCACGTTCGGCGTCGTTGCTCCACACCGACGCGCACAACCCGAACGAGGTGTCGTTGGCCGCGTCGACCGCGTCACCGATGTCGTCGTACGGAATGATGGGCAAGGCCGGAGCGAACTGCTCCTCGCGCACGATGCTCGAGTCCGCCGGCGGTGCCACCACCAGCGCCGGCGACACGAAATAGCCCCCGGCACCCGCGTCCTCGGATCGCAGGCGTCCCGGACGCAGCACGGCTGCGCCGCGCTGCTCGGCGTCCTCGATCATGGCCTCGACCCGGTCACGCGCCGCGGCGGTGTGCACCGGCCCCATGGTGACGTCTTCGGCCAGGCCGTCACCCACCACCTCGCCAGACAGGCGGGCGGCCAGCGCGTCAACCGTCTGCTCGAGGCGGTCGCGGTGCACGTAGAGGCGCTTGATCGCCATGCAGACCTGCCCGCTGGTGACGAACGCGCCCTCGACCAGCCGGTTGGCCAGCGCGGCGTCGACGTTCACGTCGGGAGCGAGGATGGCCGGGTCGTTGCCGCCGAGCTCGAGCACGACAGGCCGTGTGGTCGCGGCCGCGGCCGCCATGACAGCCTGCCCGGTGGCCACGCCGCCGGTGAACGAGACCATGTCGACGTCGGGATGGGCCACGAGCGCGGCTCCCAGCGCGGCGGTCGGGCCGTTGACGACGTTGAGGACGCCGGGCGGCAGCGCTTCCGCCATGGCTGCCGCCACCAGCAACACAGTGCCCGGACAGGTCGGCGGCGCCTTGACCACCACGCTGTTGCCGGCCAGCAGCGCGGGCACGGCCTTGTTGGCCATGACCGAGACCGGCCAGTTGAAGGGCAAGATGGCCGCCACGACGCCATGGGCCACCCATTCGACCCGGGTGGCGCCGCGGCTCAGCTCGCGGGGCGCCAGCGCCTCGGCCACCAGGGGCGCGAAGGCGGCGGCCATGCCGCCCATGGTCGCGGTGTCGAAGACCGACTCGATGTGGGTCTTCCCGTGCTCGCGGGTGAGCAGCCGGGCCAGGTCGCCCACCTCGACGGCGGCCACCCCCG
>DATNLP010000443.1:0-6339 GCA_035602795.1 Acidimicrobiales bacterium
AGCGCGGAGCTGGCCGAAATCTGCATCACCGAGGCCAAAGTGGCGGTGGTGCCCGGTGAGGCCTTCGGCGGCACGGGCTACTTCCGCATGTCGTACGCGCTCAGCGACCACGAGCTCGCCGAAGGAGTCTCCCGGTTGGCCGCGCTCTTCGCCGAGGCGCAAGACTGAGGCGGGGGTCGAGACACGAACGGCGGGGGGAGTAAGGAGACCACCGCGGTGGCACGGGTACTGGTAACCGAGAAGATCGCGCAGAGCGGCTTGGACCTGCTGGCCCAGGCCGGCCACGAGGTCGACGTGCAGGAAGGGCTGAGCCCCGAGCAGCTGCTGGATGTCATCGTCGGCGCGCACGCGCTGATCATCCGCTCCGCCACCCAGGTCACGGGCGACCTGCTGGCGGCGGGCACCTCTCTGCAAGTGGTCGGGCGGGCGGGCGTGGGCCTCGACAACGTCGACGTCAGCGCCGCCACCGAGCGCGGCGTGATGGTGGTCAACGCGCCGACCTCGAACATCTTGTCGGTGGCCGAGCAGGCCATGGCGCTCCTGCTGGCGCAGGCGCGCAACATTCCCCAGGCCCACGCCGCGCTGGTGGCCGGGCGCTGGGAGCGGTCGAAGTGGGAGGGCGTCGAGCTGCACGGCAAGGTGCTTGGCGTGGTGGGCCTGGGTCGCGCCGGCTCGCTGGTCGCCCAGAGGGCCCACGCCTTCGGCATGGAGCTCGTCGGCTACGACCCCTTCGTCTCGCAGGAGCGGGCCCGGGCCATGGGGGTCCGCCTGATGAGCATCGAGGAACTGGTGGCGGAGGCGGACTTCGTCTCCATCCACACGCCGAAGACCCCCGAGACCGTGGGCTTGTTCGGCCGTGACCTGCTGGGCAAGTGCAAGCCGGGCATCCGCATCATCAACACGGCTCGGGGCGGCATCGTGGACGAGGCCGCGCTGGCCGACGCCATCCGAGACGGCATCGTGGCCGGGGCGGGTCTCGACGTCTTCGAGAAGGAGCCCGCCACCGAGTCACCTTTGTTCGAGCTCCCCGGGGTGGTGGTGTCGCCGCACCTGGGCGCCTCGACCGAGGAGGCGCAGGACAAGGCGGGTGTGACCATCGCCGAGCAGGTGCTGTTGGCCCTGGCCGGCGACTTCGTGCCCTATGCCGTCAACGTGGCCGCCCGTGACGTCACCGATGCCGTGCGCGGCTTCATGGGGCTGGCCGAGCAGCTGGGGCGCTTCTTCGTCGGGCTCCACGACGGCCTGCCGGACGCGCTCGAGATCTCCTACGAGGGTGAGCTGGCGGGGGAGAGCACCAGCATCCTCACACTGTCGGCGCTGAAGGGGATCTTCTCCGGCACGACCGAAGAGCCGGTGTCCTACGTGAACGCGCCGCAGCTGGCCGCCCAGCGGGGGCTGGCCGTGCGGGAGTCCTCCACTTCGACCTCGGCGGACTACAAGTCGCTCGTCACCTTGCGCTCGGGTTCCCATGCCGTGGCGGGGACGCTGATCACGGCGGGCCTGCGCACGGATCCTCGCATCGTCATGGTGGACGAGCACGGTGTGGAAGTGCCCCCTTCGCCCCACATGCTGGTGGTGCGCAACGACGACCGGCCCGGGGTGATCGGCGTCGTGGGCACGGCGCTCGGTGTGGCGGATGTGTCGATCTCGTCCATGGCCGTCGGCCCGAGCCCGGAGTCCGGCACCGCCATGATGGTGATCACGACCACCACGCCGGCGCCCGACGTGGTGGTGGAGCAGCTGCGGGGCGACGAGGGGATCCTCGACATCCACCGCGTCACGCTCTGAGTCGTTCCAGCCTGCCGGGCAAGACGCCATGACCGATGACGGCCCCGGCCCGGGCCCCGGCCCGTCGTGGGCCGCCCTGCCCGAGTGCTGGCGGTCGTCGTTCGAGGAGGCCTGGACCTCGTGGGCGTCGGGCTCGGCGGGCGTCGGCGCGGTGGTCACCGACGGCGACGGCGCCATCGTCTGCCGGGGCCGGAACCGTGTCCTCGACGTTCCCGACGGCCGGACACCGCTGGCCGGGACGTACATGGCCCACGCCGAAATGAACGCACTCGCCTGCCTGCCCGTCGGCGACTACACCGGCTACACCATCTACAGCACCTTCGAGCCCTGCCTCATGTGCGCCGGGACGATCCGGCTCTACGGGGTGCCCCACATCGCGTACGCGGCCGGCGACCCGGTGTGGGACGGGCTGCACGAGGTCTTCGCGGGCGTGCCGGCCGTCGCCCGGCGACTGGCCACACGCAGCCATCTGGGCGGTCCCTTCGGCGCGTTCGCCCACGTGCTCCACCTGTCATGGCTGGCCGGACGGGCGCCGCCACCGGTTACGGCGGCCCACGCGCTCCTGGCCCCCGGCCATGTCCGGACGGCGACGCGGCTCAACGAGTCAGGCGAGCTGCGCGCGCTGGCCGACAACGGAGGGACCGTCGTCGAGGCGGCCGCAGCGGTCTGGTCGGGCGTGGTCGCCCTGGCCGGCGAACCGGAGCCCAGCTAGGCCGTCAGGACGCAGCCGGCTTGCGCGGTACCGCCGGCCACGTGTCGAGGCTGCCGATCACCGGCTCGCCTCCCCGGGCGGGGATGGCCCGCTGCGGCGCGCGGTCGAGCAGGATCTCGCGCACGACCGCCAGCACGGCGATCACGAGGGCGGCGCGAAACACGGTCCACAGCAGGCGGCGCATCCCGACAACGGTAGCGTGCCGGGGAATGACCACCCTGCGCTCCATTGCCCCCATCTTCCCGACGTCGGACATGGAGGGCATGCAGGCGCATTACGAAGCACTCGGCTTCACGGTGCGCGTGCATCACGGTGGCTACGGCACGGCGTCGCGCGACGGTGTCAACATCCATTTTCGACATGATCCCGACCTGGCGCCCGCCGGTGAACGTGGCGCGTGCTACATCGGCGTCGACGACGCCGGCGCGCTCCACGACGAATGGCGTGCGGCGGCAGTGGGTGAGACAGGGGACCTCTTCGACCCGGGTTTCGGCGTATGGGAGGCGGGACACACCGATCCTGACGGGAACCTGCTCCGCTTCGGGTCACCGTTGCCACCGGTGCCCGGGCGCCCTTGACGCTGGAGGCGCCGGAATGCGACAATTGGTCCCGACATGAAGGCAACGACCTCCGACCTGCTGCTTACCTGACGGCGAACGCCACATCGCGTTCGCTCGCAACCTCCTGCGCCGAAAGGCCAGGAGGTTTTTTGTTGGGCCGGTGCCAGGACGGACCGATGACGAGAAGAAACAGAAGGGATACGGACAGATGACTGAGGGACAGAAAGGGAGTGGTGGCGACGTGGAGCGGGGTCACCTGGCCCTGCCCTGCGAGCCGTCGCCCATGCCCTTTGACAAGTACCGCTCGCACGTGCCGCTCGTGCTGCACGACCGCACCTGGGCTGACCGGCCCTTCACCAAAGCCCCCCGCTGGGCCAGCGTGGACCTGCGCGACGGCAACCAGGCGCTCATCGACCCCATGGACTCGGAGCGCAAGCTGGCGCTGTTCCAGACGCTGGTCGACGTCGGGTTCAAGGAGATCGAGGTCGGGTTCCCGTCGGCCTCGCAGACCGACTACGACTTCCAGCGCCTGATCATCGAAGAGGGTCTGATCCCCGACGACGTCGAGATCCAGGTGCTCGTCCAGTGCCGCCAGGAGTTGATCGAGCGCACCTACGAGTCGCTGGCCGGGGCGAACCGGGCCTGCGTGCACTTCTACAACTCGGTGTCCGAGCTGCAGCGGCGCGTCGTGTTCGGCCTCGACCGGCCCGGCATCATCGACATTGCCGTCAAGGCGGCCGAGTTGTGCAAGAAGTACGAGGCGCAGGTCAGCGGGACCGACATCCGCTACGAGTACTCGCCGGAGAGCTTCACCGGGACCGAACCCGACTTTGCCGTGGAGATCTGCGAGGCGGTCATGGACGTGATCGAGCCCACGCCCGAGCGACCCATGATCCTGAACCTGCCGGCCACGGTCGAGATGTACAGCCCCAACGTGTACGCCGACGTGATCGAGTGGTTCGGGCGCACCATCAAGGACCGCGACAGCATCGTGCTCAGCCTGCACCCGCACAACGACCGCGGCACCGCGGTGGCCGCGGCCGAGCTGGCCGTGCTGGCCGGTGCCGACCGCGTGGAGGGCACGCTGTTTGGCAACGGCGAGCGCACGGGCAACGTCGACATCGTGACGCTGGCCATGAACCTGTTCAGCCAGGGCATCGACCCGACGCTGGACTTCAGCGACATCGAGAAGGTGCGCCGGACGGCGGAGTACGCCACCCGGCTCCCCGTCCATCCGCGCCACCCCTACGCCGGAGACCTGGTGTACACCGCGTTCTCGGGCTCGCACCAGGATGCGATCAAGAAGGGCATGTCCGCCATCGGCCGGGAGTATGACGAGTGGGAGGTGCCGTACCTGCCCATCGACCCCAAGCACACCGGGCGCACCTACGAGGCCATCATTCAGGTGAACAGCCAGTCCGGCAAGGGCGGTGTGGCCTACGTGATGGACATCGACCACGGCCTGGACCTGCCGCGGCGACTGCAGGTCGAATTCTCCAAGCGGGTGCAGGAGATCACCGAGGCCAGCGGCACGGTCATCCGGTCGGGCCAGATGCGCGACGTGTTCGAGGAGATCTACCTGCCCGAGGACGCCGGCCTACGCCTGATCACCAGCGAGGTGGCCACCGGTCGCGGCCACACCAGTGTCACCGCGCAGCTGCTGGTCGACGGGCAGCACCGCACCGTCACGGGCGAGGGCAACGGCCCCATCGACGCGCTCATCGCCGCGCTGAAGGCCGACCTCGGTATCGTGTTGGAGGTGAAGGACTACCACGAGCACGCGCTCACCGAGGGCTCGGGGGCGTCGGCCGTCGCCTACGTGGAGGTGGCCGGGAACGACGGATCGACCTGGTGGGGCGTCGGGCGTGATTCGTCCATCCTCGACGCCTCGCTCAGCGCGGTCGTCTCGGCGGCCAATCGGGGCCGTACCGGGTGATCCGACCGGCGGTCGAGGCGGACGTCCCGGAGTTGCTGGCCATGATCCAGGAGCTGGCGGAGTTCGAGCACCTGGCCGACCAGGTGTTCATCACCGAGGACGACCTGGCCCGTGCGCTGTTCGGCCCGGCCGCCTTCGTCTTCGATTCCGTGGTCGACATAGAAGGCGCTCTGGCCGGCCACGCCCTGTGGTACCGGACGTTCTCGACCTTCCTGGGCAAGACGGGCATCTGGCTCGAGGACATCTACGTGCGCCCCGAGCACCGCCGCCAGGGCCACGCCGCCGGGCTCCTCACCCACCTGCGAGAGCAGACCGAGGGTCGCCTGGAGTGGGAGGTGCTGGAGTGGAACGCCCCGGCCATGGACTTCTATCAGCGCATGGGGGCGCGGCCGATGGCCGGCTGGACCCGCTACCGCTGGTACGAGGGGTAGCGGGCTCCTAGCCGTACCCGCCGCTCGGGATGTACGGCGACGGCGGTCCGTCCATGCCGCGCACCATGACCGGGCCGTAGGGCTGGAGCTCTATGCCGGCCTGGACCACGACGCGGATGGCCCACTGCTGGGCCATCGTGAGCCAGTTGACCTCCACCGTCTCGCCCATCGGCACTTCGGCCAGCGCCGCCCGCAGCACCAGGCAGGCCGACTCTTCGTTTCGTGCGCCGAGTGTGATGACACGGTCGTCGGCCGCCACGGCGTAGCCCTGGTCGTCGTGCAGGAGGAGGCGCGTACCGACCTGGGTGAGCATGGCGACGATGTCGACAGGGCGGGCCGACCCGCGCACCTTGCGGTCGATGCCGGTCACCGTGTCGAGCTCGCGCTCGGCCACCTGGTCCGGCTCGAGGCGCACCACCTTGGACGGCCGCTCGACGGCGCCCGGCCGCAGCACGCCCCAGGCGGCCACCACGGGGTGGAGGGCGAAGCCGAAACTGGTGTACAGCGCCATCGCCTTGGGGTCGCGTGAACACTGGATCGTCCCGGGGCTGTGCGGGTCGCCGTGGGAGAGCGCCAGGCTCAGCAACTGCCGGCCCACACCGTGGCCCTGGCGTCCCGGCACCGTGCCCAGCTGCGAGAGCATCCAGTAGTCCTCACGCACGAAGGACTGCGACATGCCGATGACGGCCCCGTCCTCCTCCGCCACCCACGAGCCGTCCGGGTCGGTGCCCAGGAAGTGGCGCGTGCGGTCGATGCGGCGCCGCTCGTCCTGAATGGAGCTGCCCGTCGTCGGTAGGCCGTGGCGGGCCAGCATGGCGAGCAACCCGCTGTCGAAGGCCGCCACGGCGCCCGGCACGTCGGCCTCCGTCATGGGACGGAAGGGCACCATGGCGCGGTCACGCCGAGGGCAGG
>DATNLP010000446.1:0-3692 GCA_035602795.1 Acidimicrobiales bacterium
CTTCGAGGGCGAGGAACACGAGGTCGGCACCCGAGGTCGGGGCCTTCTCACACATGCGCTCGCTGCTGGCGGGCGTGGCCAGCTCGGAACGTCGGGCCCGGGGTGCGCGCACGGTATCTCCTTCAGATCGTCCCGGCCGCACGCAACGCGTCGAGCCGCTCGGGACTGAGGCCGAGGAGGCCACCGTAGACGGCATCGTTGTCGGCGCCGACGTCTCGGCCCAGATGCTCCACCCGTCCCGGGGTGTCGCTCATGTGCGCCACGGGCGCCTGCACTGTCATGGGCCCCAAGTCGGGGTCGGCCACCTCGATGAACGTGCCCCGTGCCCGCAGGTGCTCGTCTGCCATGAGCTGTGGGGCGTCGTACACGGGCGCGCCGGCCACGTCCAGCCGTTCGAAGACGTCCATGACCTCGCTCAGGGTACGGTCCTGAACCCAGTCGGCGATGATGGTGTCGAGCTCGACCGCATGGCGCTGGCGTCGCTGCGGGTCCACGTAGTCGGGGTTCTCCACGAAATCTGGCCGATCGATGGCACGGAAGAGGCGGAACGCCGTGTTCAATGATGCACTCGAAATGGCGACCCAGTGATCGTCCGACGTGCGGTAGGCATTGCGCGGTGCACTGGCCGGGAGCAGGTTGCCGATGCGGCCCATCACCGTGCCCAGGTGGTTGAAACTCAGGGTCGAGGTCTCAATGAGGCGGGCCAGTGGATCGATGAGGTTCACGTCGATCAGCTGGCCGGCGCCGCCGTGCACGTCGCGGTGGTAGAGCGCCATCATCACGGCCGTTGCCGCCGTCTGAGACGCCACGCCGTCGGCCAGGAAGAAGGGGGGCAGCGTCGGCGGCCCATCGGACTGGCCCGTGACGTGGGCGAAGCCGCTCATGGCCTCGGCCAGTGTGCCGAAGCCGGGCCGGTCGCTCTTGGGACCACCGAGTCCATAGCCGGTGACGTGGAGATAGATGAGGCGCGGGCAGCGCGGGTGGACCGACTCGTAGTCGAGCCCCCACTTGGCCAGTGCGCTCGGCCGGTTGTTGATCACGAGCACGTCGCTCACCTCGAGCAAGCGATTGAAGAGCTCCTGCCCGTCGGAGCTCCGTAGGTCGGCCGTCACACACTGCTTGTTGCGGCCCACGCTCTTCCAGAACAGGCCGATACCGTCCTTCTGGTCGCCCCACGTGCGCAAGGGATCCCCTGCGCCCGGTTGTTCCACCTTGATCACCTTGGCCCCGAACTCCGCCAAGACGGTAGCCACCAGGGGCCCGGCCGCCAGGGTGGCGGCGTCGATGACCCGCAATCCCTGCAGCGGAAGGGTGACCATTTCAGCCACCAAGGGCGCCCGCAGGACGCTCGAGCCCCAGGTGCTCGCGCAGAGTCGTCCCGCTGTAGTCCTTCCGGAACACGCCGCGTCGCTGCAATTCGGGGACGACGAGGCGGACCACATCCTCGTAGGCGCCGGGCGAGTGGGTGGCCGCGATGACGAAGCCGTCGCACGCCCCGCTGTCGAACCAGGCCTCCATCTGATCGGCGATGTCAGTCCCCGTGCCGACGAAGCGCGGCCCCTGCAGCAGCGTGGCCCGGTGACCGGCCAGGTCACCGAGCGTGACGGTGTCGCCACCAATGTGCTTCTTGATGTTCTGGACCAGGCCGCGGATGCCCGACACCGACTCGATGAGCTCGTCGGTGATGGGCGCGTCGAGCGGGAGGGCCGAGAAGTCGTAGTTCATGAGCTCGGACAGAAGCGTGAGCGAGGCCATGGGGTCGACCAGGTCGTGGAGGAAGAGCTGCTCGCGCTCTTCGGCGTGGGCCTTGGACTCGCCGACCACGGTATAGACCATCGGCAGCATGCGGACGGAGTCGGGGTTGCGCCCTCCCTCGCCGATCTTCTCCTTCTGGTCCTTGTAGTGCGAGCGGGCGATGTCGATGTCGGGGTCGCCGGTGAAGATCAGCTCGGCCCAGCGCGCCGCGAACTCACGGCCGCGGCCGGAAGAGCCCGCCTGCATCAGCACGGGCCGGCCCTGCGGCGACCGGGGCACCGTCAGGGGCCCGCGCACGTCGAACCACTCGCTGTCGTAGTTGAGCTCGTGCACCTTGGACGGGTCGGCGAAGAGCGGCGTCTCGCGGTCGAGGACCAGTGCGTTGTCCTCCCACGTGTCCCACAGACCGGTTGTCGCCTCGAGGAACTCGTCGGCCCGGTCGTAGCGGGCGTCGTGCGGGATGGCCTGCTTGAACCCGTAGTTCTGGGCCTCGCTGTCGTTGACCGACGTCACGACATTCCAGGCGGCGCGGCCGGCCGAGAGATGGTCGAGGGTGGCGAAGGTACGGGCCACGTGGAAGGGCGTGTAGTAGGTCGTCGAGTAGGTGGCCCCCAGGCCGATCCGGCTCGTGACGGCGGCGGAGATGCCGAGCACGATGCTCAGGTCGAGTTTCACGGGGCGCGCCCCCGTACGCACCGCCTCGGCCACCGACCCGCCGTAGATGCCGGGCATGGCCAGGCGGTCGTCGTAGAAGAGGAGGTCGAAACATCCCTGCTCCAGCGTCCGGGCCAACTTCTCGTAATAGCTGGCGGTGAGAAATCCGTGCTCGGTGGCGGGGTGACGCCAGGAGCCGGCGTACACGGTGGCGTTACCAGCCTGCATGAAGCCGACCAGGGCCATCTGACGTTTCGGGCTGTTGCTCATGGCGTCCCCTTACTGGGTCATTGTGCGCCACCCACATTAATATGTAATATTTCAGATATCAAACTGATCTCGACCACTGTGCGGGCCCAGGCGGCCAACGAGCTGCGCGACCGGATCCTGACCGGCCGGCTGCAGCCGGGCGATCGCCTCGACCTCGACCAGCTGACGGGGGAGTTTGGCATCAGTCGCACGCCCATCCGCGAGGCGCTGCTCGAGCTGTCCTACGAGGGGCTGGTCGCCATCACGCCGCGCAGCGGCATGGCGGTCATCGGCATCACACCCCAGGACGCGGTGGACAACTTCGCCGTCCTGGCGGCGCTGGCCGGTAAGGCGGCGGAGATGGCGACGACGCGCATCACGTCTGACGAGTTGGGCGAGCTCCGGCTGCTGGCCGGCGCCATCGACGTATCCGACGACGTTGTCCGGGCCAACCGCCAATTCCACCGCGCCATCAACCAGGCGGCGCGCTCGCCGCGCCTGCTGACCTATCTGCGCCAGGCCGTGCGCGTGGTGCCGGGCAACTACTTCGAGCTGTTCCCCGAGCAGGCGGAACGGAGCCGGCACGAGCATGCCGCGCTCCTCGACGCCATGACGAAAGGCGACGCTCAGGTGGCTCGCACCATCATGGAATCACACGTGTTGACGGCCGGAGAAGCACTCGGCGGTTGGTTGGCCACGGAACTTCGCGGCGACGCTGCGCGCGCGGAGGAGCAGGGGTGACGTCCCAAGAGCTTTGGCAGTTGGTGGCCGACTCGCGCAATGGAGTCCTGGCGACGATCAACCGGGACGGCACCCCGCAGCTGTCGAATATCTACTACCTGTCAGACCCTTCCGCTGGGATCGTCCGATTCTCCACCACCACAGTCAGGACGAAGGGACGCAACCTCCTTCGAGACTCGCGAGCCACGCTGCAGGTGGCGGGAAAGGATTTCTTCAACTTCGCCGTGGTGACCGGAGCGGCCACTCTCTTCGTCCCTCGTCTCGCCGATGATCCGGCCGTCGATGAGCTCTTT
>DATNLP010000456.1:0-7576 GCA_035602795.1 Acidimicrobiales bacterium
CTTCGAGGCCGACCTGGAGTTCGGCGAGGGCCCGCCGCTCCCAGCTGTCTTCATCCGCGCCCCCCTCATCGTCTCGGTCGGCGACCAGGTCGACGTGCTGTCCTCACTCGACGGCGCCCCCGTGCTCGTGCGGCAGGGATCGATCGTGGCCTCGGTCTTCCACCCCGAACTGACGCCCGACCGCCGCGTGCACCGGCTCTTCGTCGACATGATCGACCCGGCGGGCTGACCCGACCCCGACGGGCACGGCACCGATGCGCCGCTACATCCTCACCATCACCTGTCCGGACAGGGTCGGCATCGTCGCCGCCGTCACCGGCCTGATCGCGAGTCACAGCGGGTCCGTCCTGGAGGCGGCGCAGCACGGCGACCTCGACAGCGGGCGGTTCTTCCTCCGCATCGAGATCGTCGCCGAGAGTCTGCCCGACGGCTTCGGCCCCAACGAGCTGGCCGCCGTCTTCCAACCCCTGGCCGACGAGTTCGACATGGACTGGCACCTCACGGACACCGATGCCCCCAAGCGCGTCGTCCTCTTCGTGTCCAAGGAGGACCACTGCGCGGCCGACCTCCTCTACCGATGGCGCGCCGGCGAGCTGGAGTGCGACATCCCCTGTGTCATCTCGAACCACGATGACCTGCGGGGCCTCGTCGAGTGGCACGGCATCCCGTTCCGCCACGTGGCCGTACCGGCGGAACCGTCGGCCAAGGAGGCGGCCTTCGCCGAGATGGAGCTCATCGTCGACGAGGTCGACGCCGACGTCATCGTCCTGGCCCGGTATATGCAGATCATCCCTCCGTCTCTCTGCGCGGCCCGTCCCGGCGGGATCATCAACATCCATCACTCGTTCCTGCCGTCGTTCGCCGGCGCCAAGCCGTACCACCAGGCCTTCGATCGTGGCGTGAAGCTCATTGGCGCCACCTGTCACTACGTCACCGCGGAGCTCGATGAGGGCCCGATCATCGAGCAGGACACCCGGCGCATCGACCGCGGTGACTCTGTCGAGGAGTTGCGTCGTGTTGGCCGCGACGTGGAGAGAACAGTGCTGGCCCGTGGCCTGCGCTGGCATCTCGAGGACCGCGTCCTTCTCAACGGCAACAAGACCGTGGTCTTCCCCTGACCACCCGCCGGTTCTGACCCCGGTCAGCCGTGCCTCACGGTCAGCCCTGGCTCACGGCCGGGCGCACGATCAGCCGTGGCTCACGGTCAGCCGTGCCTCACGGCCGGACGCACGATCAGTTCAGTGCTTGACCGCGTAATCGATCTCGGTGTCGCCGGGCCAGTCCCAGAAAAGTCCGCGCGGCGAGTGCCCGGCCAGGAGGGCACGCAGGTCGGATTCGTACTCCGCTCTCGAGTCGCCGAAGAGCGGCGGCGTGGCGTAGGACATGGAGTAGTAGTTGGCCACGACGGAGTCGATGTCCCGGACGTAATCCGTTCGTCCGGGCGCGTACACGATGCGTGCTTCGCCGAACCGGCTCTTCTCGAGCGACTTCTCCCAGCGCTCGTCGTCCGGAACGGGTTCAGCCGCGGGCACACCTTCGGTCCCGAGGTACTCGGCGATGAGAGCCCTCACCTCGGTGTGGGGAATATCGGGCAGGTCCGGTCCAGACGGACGCGGACGGACCCGGACCGAGTGGCTCACCAGGACGATGGCTCCTCCCGGCTCCAGCAGGTCGTAGACCGCCTCGGTCACGGCAGAACGATCGACCCGATGGAACGATTGTCCGAACGTGACAACGCGGCAGGGCTCGAGAGGGAGTTCCGGGATGTCCTCGGCCAGCGCCTCGATCCAGCGCACCTGGCTTAGCCCGGCTTCGTCGGCCCGTCTCCGACCCTCGGCCAGCATGCCGGACTCCGGATCCAGGCCGATCACTTCGGAGAAGAGGGGAGCGAGCTCAATGGCCAGGATCCCTGGTCCACAGCCCACATCGAGCAGCCGTCCCGTGCCGTCCAGGCTGAGCTCCCGGGCCAATGTCTCTCGTAACGCCGGCGAGTACGGGGGCCGGCCGATCGCGTAATACGGAGCAGCACCGCGGAACGCCTGGGGATTGTTGGCCACGACCACGACTCTGCCATGACCAAGCCGACCGTTTTCAGGTTATGGCGGCCGTCCGCGTCAAGAAGGTTCCGCGGTGTAAACCCCGTAGCCGGTCGGCAGACAGCTCGGCAGGGGGACGCCGCCGACATCGCAGAACGTCGCGATCGCTTCGCTTCCCTCGACGTCGAGCGAGAATGAGCTGGCCGGCCCGCCGGCAATCGCTGCCGTGCACGTCATCTCATAGGAGACGGTCGGATACGTATCATCATCAGTCACCGGCTCCAGGGAACTTGTGTAGGAAGCCGACGCGCTGCCGCCGGCAAATGCCGGCGATGGTCGCCCCGCTCTCGGTCTCACCGGTGAACGGTAGGTTCGTGACGCTGAACTGGACTGTGTCGGCGGACTGGTCGCTCGGATAAATGCGCTAAATGCCGAATGACACCGTCCCTACGACGTCGTCGCCGGCCAAGGGCAGCAATCCGGAAGCGATCACCCCGAACCCCCAGGTCCCGCCGGGTCCAGGAAGCTGCCCGATGCTCAGCTCGGCCGCCCCTCCGGCGGGAACGGTCGCTCCCACCTGGCCGCTGGCCGGTGCCAGCGCCGTCGCTGCGACAATGAGCGCGGGACCCAGGACGACCCCGATGCTCACACTTCGAATGACGCGCCAACGTCTCACGCTGATGCCACCTTCCGCTCCGCCGCCCTTGGTCTAGGAACGACCATTTCGGTCGGTTCTCACGGTCCGCCGGCAGAACCAGAACAGCCAAGAGAGTGGTGGCCCCCTGATCAGGGTGCACGAATCCGAGCTTCTGCAATGCGTCGTTTGTATTCGGGGCCGGTTTTGGCGCGGATCTTCAGGTGGTGCGACCGTTCACCGGTCATGGGGCAACCAGGCGCAAAGACGACGGTTCGCTCGGCCGGTCGACGACCCGCACGTCCGAAGGCGCGCCACTTCGTCGGCGGGCCCGGGTCGGCTGCGCACTCCACCCTCATCGTCGAAGGGTGCCGGGCGATCTCTGGGGTGGAGGCCAAGATGCTGCCCGCGATTGCCGACCTCAACCGGACGGAATCGTTTCGCGCCGACGGATTCAGGTCGATGGTCGACTGGCTGGTGGGCGTGTGCCACGTCAGCACCGCCCGGGCGCGCCTGTTGGTCGACGCGGCCACGGACGGTGCTGAGCGGCCGGAGCTTGCGGAGGCACTCGCCGATGGCCGCGTGACGCTGGACGTGTTCGCGCCCTTGGCATCGATCGCCACCCCTGAGACGGATGCCGAACTGGCCCGTGAGGCCGAGGACTGGACGCCCCGTCAAGCGCGCCAGCTGGCCCGAGAGGTGCGTGGCACGAGCGGCTCGGAGGCAGCCGAGACGTTCCGGGGCCGCTTCCTCCGCTTCAACGAAGAAAAGCACTCGGTGTACGCCCAGCTGACGCCGGACACCTTTGCCCTCGTGAAGTCCGCCATCCTGCGGCGTGCGGTGCGTCACGACCACCCCAGTTCTTTCGATCCCGACTACGAGCCGCTCGAGACGCGCTGCGCCGATGCGCTCGTCGACATCTGCGTGGAGCAAGGGGGTCGTGCCGGAGGTCCCACCCCGGCGCGTCCGGCGCGGCGGCCGTCCAAACCCGTCCCACCCGATGATCAGGACGAGACCCCAGAAGCCGCCGAATCGGCCGAACCGGCCGAACCCGCCGAAGCCGCCGAGCTCGTCATCCACGGCAGCGGCCAGACCCAGGTCATCGTGCACTGTGACCTCGACCGGCTCCTGCACGGCGACGGTTACGGCAGCGCCTCCATTCAGGATGCCGGGCCAATCTCGGTCGAGACGGTCCGTCGACTCGCCTGCGACGCCCAGATCACGCTCTCGTTCGACACTCCAGAAGGCAGCGTGCTCGACCAGAAGCCCTTAAAGCGAGATCCGACCGAGGCTCAGAAGATCGAGCTGAGACGACGTGACCGAGGATGCCGGTTTCCCGGCTGCCCGTGCCGCAACGTCACCAACGCACACCACATGGTGTGGGCGTCGAAGCAGGGGCCGACCGTCATGTCGAACCTGCTGACGCTGTGCATTACGCATCATGCCAAGGTGCACGAGCTCGGTTGGATCGTCGATGGAAATGCGAACGGTGAGGTGCGCTTCACCAGCCCATCGGGTCAAGTGCTGGTGTCCGTGCCTCACCCGACGTGGCGACGAAGACGAAGAGAATGACTCCCGTGACCCGCGTCTTCCCCTCGAATCTCACACGGCCTCGTGGAGCCGCTCTGCCGCGCCTCGCCGCACGGCGCTACCCGCCCCACCGAGACCGCCGAGACCGCCTAGACCGCCGGGACCGCCCCAACCCGAGCCGAACGAACTCAGCCCTTGATCGCCCGCACGATCTCGTCGGTCACGGCATCCGGGTCCTCGAGCGGCAGCATGTGCCCCTTGTCCGGCAGGGTCACCAACCGTGCCCCGGGGATGGTGGCCACCATCTCGTCTGACTTCAACGGCAGCGTCAGCGTGTCCCTGCTGCCCACAATGACCGTCGTCGGCAGCTGAATAGTCGCAATGCCCTCCAGGAGATCCATCGTCGAGAGGGCGACCATGAAGTCGGCTCGGGCCCCCGGATGGGCTCGGGCGAACGCGTTGGCCGTCAGGACCATGTGAGCGTGTACGGGCTCGGTGCCGAAGACGCCGCGCACGAACCGGTGCCCGTTGCGGCTCGCCATGGCTCGGGTCAGCGCGGGCGACCCCACCAAGGGTGCGGCCATCCTCCGCAGGACGGGGTCGGGGTAGTTGCCGACCTTCGTTGCCGACGTGGCGACCAGCACCACCGCCCGCGCCCGCTCGTGGAGGATGTCAGAGCGGTGGTTGGCCAAGGACATGATGGACATGCCGCCCATCGAGTGCCCGGCCAGCACCGCGCCCCGCACGTCGGTCGCCTCCAACACCGTGGCCAGGTCGTGGGCCAGCAGCTCGACGGTGATCGGTGCCGTGCCCAACGTGCTGACACCGTGGCCGCGCTGGTCGTAGAGCACCACTCGATACCCCTGCTCCCGTAGCCGCCGGGCCACCGGCACCCAGATCTCATGGTTGCCGGTCCAGCAGTGGGAGAGGACGACCGCCGGCGCGTCGGCGCTCTCGCCGGCGTAGTCCCACACGGCGAGATCGGCGCCGTCATCCGTGGAGACCGTCGTCGGCTCCGACGCCACCACGGCCTCGCCCCACCCGAGCGAGAGCTGGCCGTCGTCATCGGACGCCCCAGTGGTCGCCGCACTCCGCCCCGCCTGCAGGCGACGGTAGGCCGCTCCCGCTGCGACCGCGGTCGCCAGGGCGCCACCGATCACGAACAGGCGCCGGGACCGGGACCTCCCGGAGCGTCCGGGGGTCGATACGGAAACAGCGGAAGCGGGGGTCATCGAATCCATGCCCGAGCGTACGTCGGCCGGCCGAAGAGCCCAGATGGGCGCGAAGTCAGGGTCATAGGACCAAACTCTAAGAGAAATATGGGATTGACACAATCCCTGAAATCCTGAATCATGGACCCCATGGCTACGACAACCATGGAACCCAACGCCTCCGATCGCACAGCCGCCGACCAGCGCATCGAGCGCCTCTCCACCGCCTCGCTCAAGCGGATCCTCGAGCCCGACGTCGACGTCCCGGGCGAGGTGGGCGACGGCCAGCTGCTGCCCGACGAGCTCCTCACCCTGTCCTACTTGCCCGAGCTCTTCGACACGCTGACCCCCGAGCAGAAGAAGACCCTGGCCCGGGAGGAGTTCGGGTCCATCGTGGAGACCGGAGTCCGCTTCGAGTCGGTCCTGATGGCTGGATTCAGCATCGACATCGTCAACCGCCCCGACCTCACCGACCCCCGGGTGACGTACCTGCTGCACGAGATGGGGGAGGAGACCCGCCATTCCCGCCTCTTCGTCCGCCTGCTCACCCAGGTCCGCCCGAAGACGAAGAACCCGATCGACGGCCCCGCCATCCGGGTGGCCCAGAGGATCCTCCTCCCCATCCTCACCTCCATGCCGTCGCTCTTCTGCCTCCTGGTGCTCAGCGGCGAGGAGGTCCCCGACCTCATGCAGAAGCTGGCCAGCGAGCACCCCGACACGGACCCCATGATCAAGGCCGTCTCCAAGTACCACCGTCAGGAGGAAGCCCGCCACCTCGCCTTCGCCCGCATGCTCTTCCCCGAACAGTGGGCCTCCGCCGGCCGCCTCGAGCGCTTCCTCGTCCGCCACCTGGGCAGCCACATCGCCATCGGCATGTTCGACACGATCGTGCACCCCGGCGTGTACGCCGCCATCGGCCTCCCGACCTGGGAGACCTGGCGCGCCGTCAACCGCAGCGAGGGCCGCACCGCCCTGCGCCACCGCGCCCTACGCCCGCTGCTCACCCCGCTGCTCGAGGCCAACGCCTTCCGGCGCGGCCATGTCCCCAAGGGTTGGCGGCTCGCCTGCGGCGTCGACCGCCTCGGCCGCGACCTTCCCTCGGGCGCGGCGGCCTAAGCCGATGCCGCCGGACCCTGCCGCCACCAAGGGCGACCGCACGCGCCAGGCGCTGCTGTCGGCGGCCGTGATCCGCTTCGCCCGCGAGGGGTTCCGTGGCACCTCCGTGGCTGACGTTTGTCGCGACGCCGGTCTCTCGACGACGGCGTCCTATCCGTACTTCCCGAACAAGGAGGCCCTCTTCGTCGCCGCGGTCGACGAGGACGTCGCCGGCCTCATCGACGACGCCGTCTCCTTCGTGGCGATGTCGGCGGAGCCCGAACGCTGGAGCCGGACCATGGTGACGGCGCTGTTGTCCCGGATCGACAGCCACCCGCTGGCCGGTCGCATCTTGCGCGGCCTGGAGCCCGACTTCACCATGCGGCTGCTCAACATCCCGGCCCTCGAGGGGTTGCGCAAAGCCGTGACCGAGCTCATCCGCCAGGAGCAGGTCGTCGGCGACGTGCGCCGCGACATCGATCCGGCCCAGACAGCCAGCGGCATGGTGGTCATCGTGATCTCGCTCCTGATGGCGGCTATCCAGACCGGGGCCAACAGCTTCGACCAGGTGGCCGACGACGTGGAGTCGGTGCTCCACGCCGCCACCCGCCCGCCCCAGTAGGCCCCGCCGTCGCACGGACCTCACACGGACCCCACACGGGCCTCACACGGACCCCACACGGGCCTCACACGGACCCGCTACCGATGGGCCTGCCAGTTCCCACACCCCCGCCCCGCGGCCACGAACCGAATCGGACGTCATAGCGTCTCTCAACCGTGGGGAAGACGGCCGCGCGATTGATCCTGCTGGCACTCGTGGCGCCCACCCTCGCGGCCTTCACGCTGCTCCCGACCGCCACCTCGCCGACCCCCGCCCTAGCGGCAACCACAGCCGCAACCACAGCCGCAACCACAGCCGCAGCCACAGCCACAGCCACAGCCACAGCCACAGCCACAGCCACAGCCGACAGCACCGCCGCTACGTCGCCCACGATCACCCGCAGTGCCCACGTCGCCTACGAGGGTTGCCCGGCCAAGGACGTGGTGCTCGCGGTCAGTGTCAACCGGCA
>DATNLP010000458.1:0-12521 GCA_035602795.1 Acidimicrobiales bacterium
TCCCCGGGCCGTCAAGGCACGGTGCCGACACGTCGGCACCTCGGCTGCGCCGGCCTGTGACTGCCCTGGCCCTCACCGGCCAAGATTTTTTGAAAAATCTCAGGTGTGGACACTTCTGTGGACGTTGGCGTGGACGTCCAAGGCGCACGCTGCGGTCCATGCACACCACATACCGCACACTGTCAACACCCGAAAAGCGCCTCGTCTACAGCGTTGCCGAGGCCGGCGAAATGCTCGGGATCTCCCGGGCCTTCGCCTACGAGCTGGTCGCCCGGGGCGAGCTCCAGGTCGTCTGCTTGGGGCGCCGTCGCCTCGTCCCCAAGGTCGCCCTCCTGGCCCTGGTTGGCCAGGGCCAAGCTGTGGACAGCTCGACCGTCGGACCCGCGGAGCGCTGAGCCGGTGCTCTCCATCGGCAAGATGGTGGCGCGTTCGGAGGAGTACTACATCCGCACCGTGGCCACTGGCCGCGAGGAGTACTACGCGGGCTCGGGCGAGTCTCCCGGAATGCACCACAGTTCAGGGCGCTCTGACGCTCGCCGACAGGTGCTCAGAGCGAGCTGCCGGACAGCCTCCAACATCCTCATCTAAAGGAGGGCTTGGAGTTGCGCGAGCGCCCGTGTTTCTGGGTTGGCTTTCTCGAGCGCCTTATCCGCAATGGCAGGCGAGACAAGCGCTGGAAGCACAACCCCGATCGCGCTGATACCAGCGGTCGGAATCATCAGAGCACCCATCGCGAGACTGGCAACTGTGCTTGCTTTGCGATTCGCGTTTAGGAACTTCACGACTCTTCGTGGCTTCCCTCCGGCCTCATCGAGGTGTCGTTCGACCATTGCCTGGCAGATCGTTTTGGTGTTCTTTCGGTTCGCTCCGTCTTTCACGTCGTCCTCCAACTGCTTCTGGCAGTCGGTCACTGCTCGGCGAACCGCAAGAAACCCCTTTTCGTTCTCGCGAAGGGAGAGGAGTTCTTTCACGCCAATAGACTTGCCTTCATCAAGGGGCAGGATGTCAAACGACATCAGGTCGGTCGTCATCTGTTTGCAGCGGTCCAAACCCTGAGCAACAACCTTTGGCCTCATGGAAGGCAAATTCGAGAAAAGTAGTAGTCGCATCTGAGCCATTGCTATATCCTCAATGGGAGGTTCAAGGCTCCACGACGTGATTCCGTGCGTAGCGGAGAATCATCCACGATAGAAGAGATCACATGTCAAAGTCTCAGGGTCAGTCGGAGGGTTCACGCTTGGTGACCTCGGACGTCCTGCCGACTGCAAGAATTAGCGATGAGAAGGATCGGGGACACGGAGGGATCCTTCGATTGAGTCTCAGTCAGCAGATAACTACAAAGCTCCGGGACGAGATTGTCTACGGAGCCATCCCGCCGGGCACACATTTGGTCCAGTCGCAACTCTGCGAGCGATTCGGCACGAGTCGTATCCCCGTACGTGATGCCCTGCAGCAGCTGTCACATGAAGGTCTATTGGTGGAGCGCGCAGGTCAGCGGGAAGTTGCTGAAATCGGACGGGAGGAACTCTTTGACGCGCAAGTCGTCATTGTCGTGCTTCATGCATGGGCTACTCGGCGTGCAACAGAACTCGCCAGCGACGAAGAACTTCGTGAATTGGAGGAACTGTACAATCGGGCCTTTGAGGCCACAGATCCCCTTGAGTTCAGCGAGTTTCTGTGGCTGTGTCACCGGAAGATTAATTTGCTAGCAAAGTCGCCACGTTTGATTCGTACCATCACAACGTCCCAAAAGACTATTCCTCGAATATTTCCAGTGTCGTCGGGCAGCGAGCTGGAATCCGCAAAGGAGCGGAATCGAGCCGTTCTCGATGCAATGCGAGCTAGAGATTCATCTGAAGCGGAACGACTAATGCGGTTGTTGTCGTTCAAGTTCCTAGATGAGCTATTTGTCCAGCCGTTAGTTTCCGTATAGATGGCAGCTAAACGGCGCCTGACTACGTAAACAATGATTTGATTTTACTGATTCCGCAACGAGGAGGTATGTGCTCTGAATCGGCCCGCTGTAATCCCTCCGGGCGCCTCGGAAGTGACATGGTTGAGGCAGTCCCTTGCTCGGCGCCTCCTGCGCCGGAGAAGCACCGCGCCCGGTGAACGGCACGTTGGTCACTACAAGGCAACTGCGTGCAAAGAACACCTGCCTTCACGGACCTTCGGCCCTGCTTTTCCTCTAACGAGGCGCATCCTTAAAGACGAAGCAATTGAGCGTAATTGAATGATTGTCAGCGTGATTGCTGACCTTTCGGCATCTGAGCAGTGCGTAGTGCACCTCGCAGAGAATAAATCGAACGCGCACAACCAAGGAATCCTCGCTGGGATCCCTTCGATCACTACGGATCTTTCACTCGACTAACCCGTCCTCACGACTCAGTACAGTGTACTGTATACCGTATCCACTGGCCACAAGGGGAAGGAAGTCTGGGTATGGCGATGGTGGTCGACAACCCCGAGGAAGTCGTAGTGCAGGCAACCGGCAGTGAGCCGATTGAGTTTGAGTTGCCTCTTGATGAGCTCCAGATCGGGGAGTCTCCGCGGGGGACAGGCGTGAAGCATTCCCACGTGCAGGTTCTGGCCCATGTGGAGGACCGGTGGCCACCGATTCTCGTAACACGGGTGAATCACCACATTGTCGATGGCGTGCACCGGTATCACGCGGCACAAATGCTCGGTCGGACGAAAATTCGGTGTCTCTTCTTTGATGGAGACCCTGAGGATGCGTTTATCGAAGCAGTGCGCCGCAATATCGATCACGGTCTTCCTCTGAAGCTCCGCGAACGTGAGCAGGCTGCTGCCCGAGTGCTCACCTGTCGTGCTGGTTGGTCCGATAGAAAAATCGCGGTTCTCTGCGGGCTCGCACCGAGCACCGTGAGACGTCTTCGGGAGTGTTCAACTGTCCAAAGAACGCAGTTGGACAAACGACAGGGACGGGACGGCCGAATCCGCCCTCTGGATTCGGGTGAGGTAAGACGTCGGACGGAGCTGGTCCTGCGATCCCGACCTAACGCATCGCTCCGCGAGGTTGCCAAAATAGTTGGAACAAGCCCGACCACCGTGAGGACAGTGCGAGCGAAGTTGGCAGATGCCGACGACGATTGTGAGGCCGGCATTGTCAGTCTGGTTCCCCGACCCGCCACCGCTTTGCCGAGGCAGGCGGGGACGGACACGCCCAATGGGGCGATGCAATCCCAACCAGCCGAACGTAACACAACCCTTGTTAGCGCTTGGAGTTCGGATTTCGCCATGCGATCTACTCCGGGCGCGTCTGCGTTCTGTGAGTGGTTCAATCAAACAGCGTTAGGCCCAGGGTGGCACGACCATGTTGAAGCAGTTCCACTGAGTCGTGTGTATGAGATTGCCGATGAGGCTCGAAAGAGGGCCATAGATTGGAAAAGCTTCGCGGACGCGATTGAGAATCGAATTCGCAACCCTTAGGCGAGAGGATGGGTTGAAGAGCCGCTGGAGTCTCGAGGTGGGTGGGCTCATTTTCCTTGGTCTAATGCGGTACGGCCCTGGGGCGACGCTCACGGTTTCACCTCCGCCAGTGACATCGTCTTGAGCACGAGCCCGCGCCCTGAAGTTGCCCGATGCGCCGAGCTGTGATTGCACTCCACCTGCGCGCTCGTGCACGACCAAGCAGAACGCAGATTACCGGGGATCTTTTGAAAGGGGATTTGGACGTAGCCCGCGGGCTGTGTCGACTCCCAGATACGAAATTAGTCCGACCGAAATAGATTTGACGCGGGTCCGAGCGGCGAAAATCACAACTGTTCTCAAGCACATCGTGTAGCTATTCAGGTAATAGCTACGCGACTCTTACGCTGCAAGCGAGGACGACACTTAACTGAAAACCCGTGCACACACTATTGACATTGTTTCGGTCGGGAGTAGCCTCACTGCTGTTCACAGCAAGTCTGGTGAGCTTGCCGATGTTCGTCCGTCAGGGGAGGTCACGTGAAGTTGGGCAATACTTCATTTCAAGGCATATGGGGTCTGCATCGCTCGCAGACGGACGCTCAGCCCGCACGGCCAAGACGAATCGCGCAAGGTCTCACGGGGCGGATCCCGCGGAGACTTGCAGTGTGCTTGGTCGCATTATTGATCGCAGTATTGGTCGCCAGCTACGGTTCGCCCAGCAAGTCGAGCGGCGCTACCGGCACCCCGATCGTTCTCGGAAATATCGGAAGCTACGACGGAAGCCAAGCGTCAACTTTCCTGCCGGCGCAATATGCACTGCAGGCATGGGCGTCCTCAGTTAACGCTTCGGGTGGGATTGATGGGCATCATGTCGACTTGATCATCAAGCAGGACAACGACACACCATCGCTCGCAGTCTCTGACGTGAACGAACTAGTCCAGGACCATGCTGTGGCGATTATCGATTTCAGCGACATTGAGACGTCATGGACACCAGCAGCTGAACAGGCTGGTATTCCCGTCCTCGGTGCTGGATTAGGTGCACCTACGCTTGCAGGTGACAAGCTGTTCTTCCCGTCAGGAACGTCTCTTACTCCCAGCGACTATGGGACGCTTTACGCTCTAAAGCAAAAAGGAGACACGAAGATCGGCATTCCATACTGTGCCGAGGTGGCGGCTTGTAGCCAGCTTGTATCTGTGATCACGCCGCTCGCGAGCCAACTCGGAATGAAAGTTGTATGGAGCGGCGCATTTTCGGCAACGGCACCCAGCTACACGGCCCAGTGCCTGGCGATGCAACAGGCGGGCGTGCAAGGGGTGATCCCAGCAGCGCCAACGGCTTCTGCCATTCGTATCGCAACAGCGTGTGCCACACAGGGATTGCACGTTACCTACGGCACACAGGATGCGGCAGTCAGCAGTCAGTGGCTCCCCGTACCTGCATTCAACGGAACACTTATTTCGGACTTCGACGCTCCATGGTTTGAGGACTCAACGCCAGCGGAGAAGGCATTTCACAACGCGTTGGCCAAATATGCACCCAGCCAACCAGTCGTTCCTCCTTCAATGCACGTCTGGACGGCAGGACAACTCTTCAAGGCTGCGGTACTCGCCTCTGGTTCTTCAAATGTCACTTCGTCAACCGTTCTAGCCGGACTGTACAAAATGAAGGACCAAACGCTTGGTGGGTTAACACCTCCTCTCACATTCACAAAGGGCAAGGTGCCGATGGTCGATTGCTTCTTCATCGCGGGTATCAAGAACGGCAAGTTCGTCGCAACCGACGGGTCGAAAGTGAGTTGTCAAAAGTAGGCCGCAACCCAAAACGTCGACAGTCGCTCGCTCAACTCCTGTTCGTAGCTTGGTGCGCTGTGCATCCGGGGAGCTTGGACAAGAGGGCTGGGTGCAGTCCTACTCGGCTCGGAATCGGAGCCGGGGTGCGGGCACCAAGTTCGTCCGGTGTAACCCCTACGTGAAGCGGCTCCGCCTTTTGCTCGCCAAGAAGGGTGGTCGCCGCGACCCTGCGACCTGGGTAATGAGCGAGTTGAGGCAATACGTTCGTTCGACGACCACGGTCGGCATTAGTTCATGACGAGCATGTTCCGCTATCAAAGGATACATGACCACGGCCAAAATACGGCTGGGAGAGCCGTATGCGGAATGATCCGTACGTACGGATTGAAAGGGGAATGGGGAGCCGGGAAGCTTCGGCACCCGGGTCCTGACAGCCAGTGAACGATTTATTGCCCTTTGTGATAGTCGGCGTGACCTTGGGTTCGGTTTATGGTCTGGCGGGGATCGGCCTTGTGTTGACCTATAAGACGTCGGGGATCTTCAATTTCGGGCATGGCGCGCTAGCCACGATTGCGGCGTACACCTTTTACGAACTGTGGGTGACCCCTCTGGGAATACCTTGGCCCGCAGCGCTAGCCATAACAATGATTGTCCTCTGTGCCGTACTGGGATTCGCGATGGAGCGGTTCGCGGCACGACTATCTCGGGTGCCCTTGGCGTTGCGCGTGGTTGGCACGGTTGGGTTGATCTTGGTAGTTGAGAGTACGTATTACTTGATCTACGGACCGGTTCCGAACGAGTTCCCACAATTTTTGCCGACCGAGACGTTCCGCCTCGGTGGAGTGAACGTGGGCTACGACCAGGTAATCATTGTCGCGGTATCTACGGTCGTGACTGCGGCACTATATCTGCTGTTCCGAACTACCCAACTGGGGCGGCAGATGCGGGCGGTGGTCGACGACTCGACCCTGGTTGACCTGACGGGCACAAGCGCGAACCGTGTGCGTCGCTGGGCGTGGGTCGCGGGAGTTTTCCTTGTCGCCCTATCAGGAATCCTGCTTGCGCCTTTGGTTGATCTGGATCCGCAGGTGCTCACTCTTTTGATCGTGCAGGCGTTCGGCGCAGCGGCGATCGGTGGGTTTTCGAGCCTGCCCTGGACATGGGCTGGCGGCCTCGCGATTGGGCTGGCCTCGTCGATCGCTACCGAGTACATCAACTCGACCTCTATACTCGCGGGGCTTCCTCCGAGTATCCCGTTCCTGATCTTGTTCGGGGCCATTCTGCTTCGACGCCGCGACAGACTGTATCAAGCGTTCAGCAGCGCCAATCAGGCGATGAAAACGGATCGTTGGCGGGCCCCATTCAGAGTACAGGCAGTCGGCGGGCTCGTACTCTTGACCTTCTTATTGTTGGTGCCGATCTGGGATCCGCTACATCTGTCTGAGTGGACGGTGGGCCTCACCGACGTCGTCCTGTTGTTGTCATTAGGCCTCCTGGTGCGCCTGTCGGGGCAGGTGTCACTTTGCCAGGTCAGTTTCGCCGCCGTAGGCGCCGCCGCTTTCTCACACGTAGCTCAAGCAGGTGTTCCCTGGCTTATTGCGTTGATCATTGCTGGGTTGGTCGCAGTACCTCTTGGCGCGCTGTTGGCGGTACCGGCTATTCGGCTGTCGGGCCTGTATTTGGCGTTGGCAACTTTCGGGTTTGGCCTGCTATTGCAAGACATGTTCTACCAGTCGAATTTGATGTTTGGGCCGAGCAACATCGGCATATCCATGCCTAGACCTTCGATCGCGATTAACGATCGCCCCTTCTATTACGTGGTACTTGTCCTGACCGTGGTCGTGATTGCTGTGGTTGGTGCGATCACGGCAACCCGGTTAGGCCGGCTTCTGGGGAGCATGTCAGAATCAGAAAGCGCGATCGCGGTATGCGGAACAGATGTGACGCGTCTGAAAATCGCCGTCTTTTGCATAAGTGCGTTTATTGCCGCAATTGCGGGGGCGCTCAACGGAATCGCCCTAGGGTCAGTCTCCGGCAATAGTTTCCCGCCGCTCAATTCGCTCACCTTTGTGGCTTTGGTTGTAATAGCCGTGGGAGGGGTGCCGTGGTATGCGATCGTCGGCATCGCTGTAGCTGTGCTGCCAGGCTACTTCACGTCTTATTCCACCGGGTACTACCTTGAACTGTTCTTCGGTCTATCTGCGATCATGATTGCGTGCGGACTCAGTACCCCAATGCCTGCACGGCTACGAGCCTTCGTAACCTATTTGGGCGGCTCGCCGAAAGGCGAGTCGGAAGTCACCCCTGTAAACCGTGTTGAGAGGAAACGTGTTCTCCGCAGGTCGGAGGCATACAATCTGCAAGTTGAGGAACTGACCGTGCGCTTCGGCGGTGTGCACGCAGTAGACCGTCTGTCATTCACAAACCAAGCGGGCGTCATAACGGGGCTGATTGGACCCAACGGGGCCGGCAAGACGACCACGTTTAACGCGTGTTCCGGGCTGGTTCCGGTGACTCACGGTAAAGTCATCCTCAACGGGGAGAACATTACTAGCCTTGCGATGCCGGCACGGGCGCAACGCGGATTAGGGCGAACGTTTCAGAGCATCGACCTATTGGATTCGTACTCGGCGAGGGAAAACGTCCAGCTCGCAGCGGAAGCAGAACTGAGTGGCCGGGGCATGTCCAGGATGCTTGTCGGGCGTCACGGTGACGAAGCCGAAATCTGTGCAAGAGCTGGCGACGCGCTCGAGACGTGTGGCCTACTCGAAGTTGCAGAAATGCGCGCAAGTACTCTGTCAAATCGGCAGCGGCGCTTGCTAAGCGTGGCACGCTGCCTCGCCGCGGGTTTCCGCATTGTCATGCTGGACGAGCCCTCGGCAGGTCTAGATGCCCGCGAGACCGTGGAATTCGGCGATCTGCTTACCTCCATCGCCAAGCAACGCGGCATTGGCATTGTCGTAGTGGAACACGACATGTCCTTGGTTATGAAGGTCTGCGACGAGATCTATGTGTTGGACTTTGGGAAACTAGTCATGCACGGCACACCCTCAGAGGTTCAAGCTCATCCAGCTGTGAGAGCCGCCTATCTGGGGGAGGAGCCAGTGAGCGGGACGCCGACAGCGAGCTCAAATAGGTAACGGACAGATGTGCGCCAAAACGCTGGAGAATGAACCGCCGGATGAAGCGACCCGCGGCTGGGCGCTCGAGTTTCGACATGTCGACGCTGGTTATGGAGCGGGTCCGGTTCTCGAGAACGTGAGCCTGGCTGTGGCCCCCGGCGAGACGGTCGCACTACTCGGCGCGAACGGAGCAGGAAAGTCCACGGCGCTGAAGGCAGCCGCGGGCCTGTTGACACCCCTCGCCGGGTCAGTAGCGATTTTCGGCCATGATGCCACCGGCTGGAGCGTCCACCGGCGCGTCGCCGAAGGCTTGTGCTTACTACCCGAAGGTGCTGGCACATTCCGATCTCTCTCGGTGCGCGAGAACCTCCTCCTCCAGATACCTCCCTGGCTCAAAGGCGCGACCATCGACTCTGCGATAGAGGCTTTCCCCGCCCTTGGAGTCCGACTCGATCAGACCGCTGGGAGTCTCTCTGGTGGAGAGCAACGCATGCTCGCGCTGTCCCGAGCCTTTCTCTCGCAGCCGCGGGTCGTGCTGGCAGACGAGCTATCACTGGGCCTTGCACCGCTGATCGTAGACACCATCTTCGCAGCGCTGAAACGACTCTCCGACAAGGGTCTCGCCCTGATCGTCGTGGAGCAGTACGCGCAGAAGGTTTTGGCTGCGGCAGATAGGTTCTATTTGCTAACCCGCGGGGTTGTGCAATGGAGCGGCGCCGCGACCGAAGTCGAAGCTGATGCCATCGGTGTCGCCTACCTCAGCGGGCGGTCCTAACCCCGCAGTAGGTGAGCGCCGCAATCGAGACCACGACCTTTTTGATCCGCGACCTCCGTGAGCGCGCAGCTCGTCCCCTCATGACCTTGAGGTGGGAGCCGTGGTGCTCGCCACGAATATCACCAACGCGTCTCGCCGCAATGTGGCAACTTCGGATACCGCGCGGGAGCATGTCCGCGTCTTTAGCATGGGTTGTGGCAGGTGTGCGAAGCATCCGCCCCTACAAACGAATCAGAACGTCAATGCGCGCACCGTTGCCTCGGGGTGGTCGGGGTGTAATGATTATTGAAGCAGCATTTTTGAAGCGACCAAGGCTGTTGGGAGGTGCCCGTTGATCGTCCACTCTTGGTTCGGAACCACTGGTCAATCACGGCGAGGCGGCCGATGACTCTTGGCCAGGACGGCAAAATCTGTATTGAGGTCGCGCCGAACGAGTTGATCAGCAAGACCGTTAACCCCAACGTCCCTTACCTACCATCGGAGATCGTTCCTGAAGTTATCGCGTGCGCTCGCGAAGGCGCTGCGGTCGTTCACTGGCACGCTCGCTACGACGACGGGAGTCAGGCCTGGAACGATGAGAGCCTCTATCGCGAGGCGATCGAAGGCATAGCCTGCGATGCGAACGTCGTGATGTATCCCAGCTATTTCCATGCGGACTTTTCTCATGTCTGGGGTCTTTGCGATAACCCGCCCAAAGGCGCCTTGATGGAGGTTGCCCCATTTGATGTCTTCCAGCATGTGGGCCGCACCATATGGGACGCACAGGCTGGCCGGCTCCGTTCCCGCCCCTTCGGCGGGGTGCGAACGGCAGGGGACCAAGGCTCTGAAGTGCTTAACGAGATCCGCCGACGGGAGTTGAAGGCCTCTGTTGCCACGTATGAGATAGGCGACATTCGGTGGCTGTATTTGGCTGCCCGTCAGGGCTTAATCGATCAGCCGGTCAATGTGAAAATCTTTTTGAGCGACCAAATGCTTGTGGGTCCATTTCCCACCAACGAAGCCATTGAGTTTGTGCTCTCCCAGTGGCCGAGTGATGTCGATGCCGAGCTAACGCTTGGCGGCGTCCTGCTCTCTGATCCCGATGTCGCCATGCGGCTTGTGAACATAGCTATCGAGCAGAGGGTGAACGTCAGAGTTGGTATCGGAGACAGTGCTTGGGCTTATCCCACCTCGACCAGCTCCGAGCTTGTGGCAAGAGCAACCGAGCTCATCTACAGAGCCGGGTTATCGGTGGCGACGCCCGACGATGTGCGCCGGCGCCTCAATTTGGCGGCTGCCCCAGTGGCGGAGTGATCAGGTCATGATGGCAAACGACCTCAAGTTCACGGCCCAGTACCCCCTAGATGATATGGCGTCTGCATCGAAGTGGTGTGCCCCCGATGTTATCTGTGGCTACGCGTCGAAAGCGGAGGAGCTCGGGTACAGCGCCATCGCCTTCACTGAGCATCCAGCCCCCACTAAGAACTGGATTACGGGCGTCGGCGGCCACGCCGCGCTTGATCCCTTTGTTGCCCTTACGCTGTGTGGTTCATGCACCACGGTGCTCGGATTGGTCACGTACCTGGCCATCGCTCCATACCGAAATCCACTCTTGCTCGCCAAGTCGGCAGTCAGCGTTGACCTTCTGTCCGGGGGCAGGCTTTTGCTAGGCCTTGGTGCGGGCTACCTGGACGGGGAGTTCCGGGCCATGGGAGTCGAGCGCGAGGAGAGGGCCATGCTGCTCCGCGAGACAATCGAGATCCTGCCGAAGGCTTGGTCCGGCCAGGCGTTCTCGGCGCGTGGGCATCACTTTGACGCGTCCGATGTCGTCATAAGCCCCGCACCCGAGCGTCCGATTCCCATCTGGCTCGGTGGCAACTCTCGCACCGTGCGGCGGTGGGTGGCCGAGTGTGCTGATGGATGGGCACCATTGTTGGCCGACTCGGCAGCCGCCAGCCGAGCTGGGACCCAACCCCTGTCGGGGCCCGAAGCGCTCGCCGCTGCGGTCCGCGAGTTGCACGAAATCGCCCAGGCGATGGGTCGAGATGCTGGGCAGATCCAGGTGCAGGTCAAGGGTCCGGCGAGTCGAATCCGGGCCGGATTCGATCCGTCCCGACAACTCGACGAAGTGGCTGCACTCGCGGCGGCGGGTGCGACCTACTTTGTGGTCCACCCGCTGGCCGAGGAACCGACCGAAGCCCTAGACATCATGGTTGAGTATGGGGAAACAGTTGTTCGCCCCTACCGGAAAGGGGTAGCGAGTTGAGACGGCCGGCTCACCCCACGGTCTTGCGCCGAGATCTGGAGATGAAGGACCTCAAGGCGGTGAATCATGGCTAACGACCCAAGCGAGAAGGAGTTGTCGCAGCTGCGCAGCCTCTTGGAGCGGGACGCGATCTCCCGACTCGTCTTCCGTTACGCAAACCGACTGGACGCTCGTGACTTTGATGGCGTAGCCAGCTGCTTCACCGACGATGCCCTCCTCTCGTTCAACAGCGGAGCAGTTGAGCATCGTGGGATCGACAAGATCAGAGAGGTGTACCGAATCGCACTCGGTTCAGGGCCCCAGGCTAACGGTGAATCAACCACACATCTCACTTCGAATCTGCTGACCGAGCTTGAACAGGACGGGCGAGCGCGGGGACGGGTCAAGGTCGTCGCCTATCTTCTGAGGGGTTCTGTCGTCTCGATCCGGGGCCTCCAGTTCGACGACAATTACACAAGGGATGAGGCCGGCTGGAAAATCTCTTCGAGACACCACAGCGTAGATTGGCAATCGGAGATCCCGTCTAAGAAGATCTCAATCCCGAAGTTTGGACTACACCCGGTCATCACCTCGGCGTCAAACGGAGGAGAGTAGTTGTGAATACAGAGATGCCCGAACGCTTGATCTCATCGGATGATCACGCCGACATGAGCCATAAGAGAGTCAAGACACATCTAGCTACCAAGTACCACGCAGACTATGACTCTGCGGTGGCTGACTTCGATGGCTCAATCATGAAGATGAGCTCGTCGGAGGCCAATCAGCGATGGAGGGAGCAGCAGGGCTTGCCTCCCGCCGATCAGGCTCGTGCCCAGGGCGGGCACGCGGATCGACGGGTCTGGAAATCCCCCGCATTCGGTCGAAGAGGTCACAGGGACCCTGTGGAACGTCTGAAGGACATGGATACTGATGGTGTCGAAGCCTCCGTGACCTGGTGCGAGGTGAGCGCGTTCAGGTATCTTTATAAGGTCAAAAACGGGTGGAGAGAGGCGACAAGGGCATTCAACGATGCTCTGGCTGAGTTCGCGTCTGCCGACCCCAAACGCCTCGTCATCTCATACCAGATACCGATTCACGACATTGACACTGCGGTGGCTGAGGTGACTCGCATCGCCGCCACGGGTGGTAAGTCTCTGCAGCTTCCCGTGTTTCC
>DATNLP010000463.1:0-6137 GCA_035602795.1 Acidimicrobiales bacterium
CCCGCCAGCAGCGGCAGCCGCTGCTCCAGCCTCGTCAGGAGCTGGCCCTCGGAGAGAATTTTGACGCGCGTCGCGGCGAGCTCGAGCGCCAGCGGCAGACGATCGAGGCGAGCACAGATCGCATCGACGGCCGCGCTCGGCTCAAAGCTCGGTTTGACCTGTCGCGCGCGGGCGGTGAACAACTCAACGGCGCCCGCATGTGACAGAGGCGGAACGGGGTACTCTTGTTCACCCGAGATCGCAAGCCTCTCGCGGCTGGTGGCGATCGCCGCACACCCGGGCGCAGACGCGAGCAACTCGCCGACCAGGGGAGCGGCATCGATCACCTGCTCCAGGTTGTCAAGGACCAGCAGCAGCGACCGATGGCCCAGATAACTCGCGAGATCCTCACCTGCACCCACCGCGTTTGCGATCGTCGGCACCACGACCGCTGGGTCGGTTGCCATCGCCAGAGGTACCCACCACACCCCGTCGGCATAACGGTCCGCGAGCTCCGCCGCGAGCGCGAGCGCCAGCCGCGTCTTCCCTGTACCCCCCGTCCCGGTCAACGTCACGAGGCGGTGACTGTCGGTCAGCTCGAGCAGCTCCGCGAGTTCTTGCTCACGACCGAGCAGTGGAGTTGCCTGCACCGGCAGATGAACATGGCGCAGCGTCCTCAGCGGCGGGAACGTCGCGTCACCCAGCTGAAACAGGCGCTCCGGCGCGGCCAGGTCCTTGAGCCGGTGCTCCCCGAGGTCCTGCAGCGCGACGTCCGCAAGCGCCCGGGTCTGCGCCGAGACGACGACCTGCCCGCCGTGCGCAGCCGAGGAGATCCGCGCCGCCTTGTGGACGGCCATCCCGAAATAGTCGCCTCCGGCGAGAAGGACCTCACCCGAATGGACCCCCATGCGAACGCGCAACGGCCCATCCGCGAGCGCCGACTGCATCTCCCCTGCAGCCGCCAGACCTTCGCCTGCGCTCTGGAACACGAAGAAGAACGCATCGCCCTCCGTCCCCATCTCCACCCCGCCGTGGGCATCCGCAACAAAACGAAGCCGTTCACGATGCGCCATCAATACGCTGGCGTATCGCACGGGACCGAGCTCGTCCAACAAGCGCGTCGACCCCTCCACGTCGGTGAACAGCATCGTGACCGTGCCACTCGGAAGATGTCGCACCCCGGACTCCACGACCCAGACGCTATCCCGCCCCCGCCCGCAGGCTCAGCGCCGATCCTCTCACACCACTCAACCCAGGGGACGAGCCCTCCCCGCCGTGTGAGCCCCGGCCACCGCGGCTGGGTAGTGCTTGTTCACGTCGGGCTCGGTCATTGGTCCTCTGTTCGCGCCGCCTCGTTCCATTCCTATTCCATTCGCGGGAGAAGTGTCCATCGGCGCATAGTGTTCCATCTTGCGCTCAGGCGGGTGGCTCCAGGCCGTGAACTCCCTGCGCCCGAGTCGGCGATCTGAGCGCTAGCTGCCGCGAGCGTATCGATCCATAATCGCGATCGTCAGGAGACGGGAAAGCTTGGACAATGTCTTTTGGACAACTCGCACGATCGAGTCTTCGATTATCGGTGAAGGTCGGCTTCGACGCGTACGACATTGAGCAGGCGGCCACCATGGCGGCCGCCATATGCAGGTATGGCTAGCAGCCCCTTCGTAGGTTGAGAGGCGCGAATGCGCTGAAACTCACGATGTCACCTCCACCAAGGCCCAGGTCAGGGGGTCAAGGTGGATTCCCCCAAGGATCAGCTTCTCCGGCGTGTCTTTACGGGTCTTTATCGACAAAGCCACAAAGTCTGGTTCACTGAGAACCGATGAAATCGGGATGAGTCGACTGAGCTGGCCGTGACTGTGTCGATGGACGCCAGTCTCGTGAGAGCGAAATGGTCGTACCCGGACCGAACGCTGGCGGATCAGACGCCTCGGGGGTTCAGTACTCGCCCTTAATCACGAAGTACGAGCCTCGGATGGTCCCCGCCAGCTTCGACTTCTGGCGTGCGAACTTGAACGAGTCCAACTCCGAGGGGATGTCCATCCCCTCGGAGAGCTTGAATCCGACGGCCCGCTTGGGATTCGTTCCGTCGAGTGTGTACAGGACGTTGATCGAGAGTCCGCTCTTGTAGAACACGTAGGTCCATCTGATGTTCTCCGCCTGGAACGTCGTAGCCTCGAGGGGGGGGCGACCCGATGACGATGTCACGTTCCTCCTTGAGGATGCGGCGCACCATGTCGACGTCCTTCTTGGCCTTTGCGGCAGACTCAACCGTGAACACGTGGTCGTACTTGTTCTTGAAGTAGCGGGCCTCGTTCGCCCGCAGACCAGCCAATGCGTCCACCACGGGCGACGATTCCAGGCCGACGGTTGACACGTTGACGAAATCAACGGAATAACTCACAGGCGGTTCCCTTCGGGAAGAGCGGCAAAATCACGTTTCGCCTGCCGATACCAACTCATGCCCTTGATCGGGTTCTTCCACCGGCCCTTCATGTCCTTCAAGGCAGCTTCGTGCTCGGTGTCACCATTCGCGACCATGTCCTTGAGATGTCGGTCTTGCGCCTTGATCACCTCGTCCGCCGTCGTGCCTTGGTGCGGAGAGTCGCACGGGCCACCAAGTTGCTCACACGTCATAGTCTTCATGCTCCTGGCTTCCTTTCCCATTTTCTGACTGTTGCTTCGGAGTCCCAACGTGATCCAAGAAGGTCAATCTCTCGACTTCGCCCGGACACGGATTATCTCCATGGTTGCCAGGACATCTGGGTCAGCGATCAGCTCGACCTCGTGCACCAGGCACGCCTCGTTGAGATGGAAGACGAATGCCACCTTGGTCGATCCGGCTTGGATCCAAGCGGCACCCAGCTCACCGTCGATCGTGACCGGTGCCGCTCCCCGGGTGCCGTTAAAGCGAGCAGCCACTGCGGCTGCCCCCTCATACGCGGATTCCGATCCCATCGTTTGCCCGACCAGGTCGGCGCGCATGACGGCGTCGGGCGCGAGTAGCGACAACAAGGTGTCAAGCTCCCCACCGCGAGCTGCACTGAGGAATGCGTCGACGACCCGTTGGCTCTCGGCGCGCGCTGCCTGTAATGCGGCAGGCTCCGGCACGCCCTGCACCTTGCGCCGCGCCCGGCTGGCCAACTGGCGGACAGCGGTACTCGAGCGCCCCATGACAGCGCTCACCTCGTCGAACGGATACCCGAACACATCGTGCAGGACGAACGCGACCCGCTCGGCTGGTGCCAGGGCATCGAGTACGACCTGCATCGCCTCACCCGTCACCTCGGCGAGCAGCGCGTCGCCTTCAGGGTCGATCGGAGCGTGGTCGTCAGGCACCATGGACTCCACCACCGACCTGGTACGCCGCCTGCGTAGGTGGTCAAGGCAAAGCCGCGTCACGACGGTCGTGAGCCAGGCGGGGAGGTCATCGATCGTGTCCGTGCGCGAAAGTCGAAGCCAGGCTTCTTGAAGGACGTCGTCTGCATCGGCCTCCGACCCAAGTATCCGGACGGCGATTGCAGTCAACCGGGGCCGCTGGGCGTCAAAATCTGTCAGTTCCACCGTGGTCACACCCTATTGACGCACGGCAACTCCAGAATGTGACTACCACGCTCACGACGGGAACCCCTGGGTGGCATCACCAACGACTCTCGCACGACCCGGGCCAAAAGGGTATCCCCGAGGTGCGATACGTGGGCAGGGTCGAGCCGTAAGGATGTTCAGATGGGGCCGATCCCTGGCAAGGGCAACTTGAGCAAGCAACTCACGGGTTCAAGCGGTCGTTGGGCCGGCCGATTGAGGCAGTCCGGGATCGGCACACCCAAGCCGGCAAACGGTGGGATCGGTCATCCCTGTCACATGTGACTGTCCAGCGGGGTCATATTCGTTAGAAAGCCCAACATCTAAGGAGACCCAAATGGACGCTCGACTCGACTTCTACAGCAATGAGGTTGCCGGACGGTTCACCAAGCACATCAACGAGGCAGGCGCCGTGATCACCGACTCCACCTTGCCGACTGCGACCCAAGAACTGGTCAAAATCCGAGCCAGCCAGATCAACGGCTGTGGCGTTTGCCTGGACATGCACACCAAGGACGCCGAGCATGCCGGCGATAGCTCGTTGCGAATCAACCTGATCGCGGCCTGGCGAGAGGCGACGGTCTTCACTGAAGCTGAGCGGGCTGCGCTCGAGCTCACTGAGCAGGGAACCCGAGTCGCCGATGGAGGCGGAGTCTACGACGGTGCCTGGGCAAACGCGGCCAAGCACTTCGACGATGACCAGCTCGGTGCACTGGTGTGCCTCATCGCCCTCATCAACCTCTACAACCGCCTCAACGTCATTACCCGTCAGCCCGCAGGAGATTACACGCCCGGCCAGTGGGGCTGAAGGTAAAGGCCTCACCATTCGTTGTCGCATCGGTGATGGTGGTGGGGTCAATGTGGTGACCCTTTCAGCGAGGATGTGCGTGATGGACGAGAACGACTGGCTGGCAGAGCGCTTCGAACAGCAGAGGACACAACTTCGAGCCGTCGCCTATCGGATGCTGGGCTCCGTCGCCGAGGCCGACGACGCTGTCCAGGATGCCTGGCTTCGAGTCTGCCGGGCCGAGACGAGCGACATCGAGAACTTTGGTGGATGGTTGACGACGATCGTCGCCCGCGTCTGTCTGAATATGCTCCGAACACGCAATAACCGACGCGAGGAACGCCTGGAGGTACATCTTCCTGACCCGGTCATCAGCCCAATGGGAGAACTTGGACCCGAGGGCGAGGCGCTACTTGCCGACTCGGTCGGTCTAGCTCTCCTCGTCGTACTGAACGCGCTAACGCCGGCTGAGCGCCTGGCCTTCGTTCTCCATGACATGTTCGAACTGCCATTCGAGGAGATCGCTCCCATGGTCGATCGATCCCCGACTGCGGCCAGGCAACTCGCGAGCAGGGCGCGACGTCGGGTGAGGGGCGCCGCAATCCCGGATTCCGACCTCGCTCGTCAACGCACGGTTGTCGACGCCTTCTTCTTGGCAGCTCGCAGTGGTGACTTCGACGCGCTGGTCGCCGTGCTCCACCCTGACGTCGTGTTGCGGGCCGACTTCGGGCCGAGCCGCCCTGCTGCGTCCATCATCGTCCGCGGTGCCGCGGCTGTCGCTCGTCAAGCGCGCCTCGGCGCCAATCCGGCGGCGGTGCTCCTTCCAGCGCTGATCAACGGTGCCGCCGGTGTCGTCATCACGCTCGATGGGCAGCCGCACGGCGTCATTGCTTTCACTGTCGTTAATGACCACGTCGTCGAGCTTGACATAATCGGCGATCCCGAACGCATCCGCAGAGTGGCTTCGGCTGTCCTTAGTGGCGAGTAGCACGACGGGGACACTGGGCATCGTGGCCGAGCGACGCCACGGCGCGTTGTAGATACGCCGAAAGGCGGTCGCGGGTGCCCAGATCGGGCCGTTCCCTAACAGGACACAGTTTGCAAGCGCCAGGTCCCGGCGGGTGACATGGTGGGCGTGATCCGACAGGTCGTCGTCGAGCGGTTGATGGCGGAAAGAGCATCGGCGCCCCGTCGTCTATCCGTCCGGCAATAAGCATCGCTGTTACAGGGTCGGTGATGACCCGATGCTCGCCGAGGAACGTGATCATCGCCAACAGGGAAAGGGTGCGATCCGCTGCGCCTTGCGAGAGCCTGCGATCGGACCTGGGTACCGATCTGTGGGCATGCCCCTACTCCGTCCGGCGTGTCTTTACGTGTCTTTACGGTGCGGTAAGAGGAGGGATCTTGAGGGAACCTGAGGGGATCGAAACGCCGCAACCAGGAAAGCCCTCGAAAAGGGCCAGGTCAAAACGCTGAGAACCGTACTTTCGCAATGTAGAGGCCGAGGGTTCGAGTCCCTTCACCTCCACGAAAGCCGGGTCGCAGGCCTAAAGTGGAATCCCCAGAGCATGGTTGAGCGCTACGTGATGTGTCGTAGAGGTCATGGAGGTGAATCCGCTGCCGGCGGAAGATGCCGTTCTCAGACCGCCGGAGGGACGTTCGGTGCGGTCGGCGGGCCACTTGAGCGCGGCGGGTTGTTACGTGTCTTGTCGACACAGTCAGGCCCTCCAAGAGCCGATGACTCGGGAAGAATCGAGGTCGGCCCGCCTGTTCGGCCGGGTCCGTCAGATCG
>DATNLP010000465.1:0-2827 GCA_035602795.1 Acidimicrobiales bacterium
GATCGAGTATCTCCTCGTCGGGCTCGCGAGCTGCCTGACGGCCGGCGTGGCGTCGGTGGCACAGAATCGCGGCATTCAGCTGCGCTCGGTCGAGTCGACGGTCGAGGGCAATCACGATATCCGCGGGATCCTCGGCGCCGACAGCGACGTCCGCAACGGCTTCAACGACATCAAGGTGACGTTCAACATCGACGCGGACGCGTCGAGGCAGGACATCGAGGCGCTGGTGGCCCAGTCGGTGAAGCGCTCGGCCGTGTTCGACGCCCTGACGAACCCGACGGACGTCACCGTCGAGGTTGCCTGAGCGGCCGCGCGGCGGCTCGCCCGACGCGCGCGCTCCAGAAAGCACTGAGGTCCAGCCATCGAGAGCTTTACCACGGTCGTCATCGGCGCGGGGCACGCGGGCCTCGCGGCAAGCCACTTCCTCGGCGACCGGTCGATCGATCACGTCGTGCTCGAGCGCGGCGAGGTGGCGAACTCCTGGCGCCGCGAACGCTGGGACTCGCTGCGGCTGCTCACGCCCAACTGGCAGAGCCGCCTGCCCGGCCTTCGCTATGAGGGGCTGGAACCGGACGGCTACATGACGATGGGCGAAGTGACCGAGTTCATCGAGCGCTTCGCCAAGGTCTCGGGTGCGCCGGTCCGCAGCGGCGTGAACGTCACGTCGGTGCGGCTGGCCGACGGCGGATACCGCCTGGCGACCAGCAGCGGCGAGATCCACGCCCGGACCGTGGTCATCGCAAGCGGCGCGTGCAACCAGCCCGCGGTGCCGGCGCTGCGCGATGCGGTGCCCCCGTCCGTCGAGCAGCTGACGCCATTCGGTTACCGGCACCCTGGCCAGCTTCCCGACGGGGGAGTGCTCGTCGTTGGAGCCTCGGCGACCGGCCTTCAACTGGCCGCCGAGCTCCGCCAGTCGGGCAGGCCGGTAACACTCTCGGTGGGGGAGCACGTGCGGCTGCCACGCACGTACCGCGGGCGCGATGTGCTGTGGTGGATGGACGCGTCGGGCGTCTGGGACCAGAGGTACGACGAGCTCGAGGACCTCACGCGGGCCCGGCGGCTGCCCTCACCGCAGCTCGTCGGGACTCCCGAGCGGGCGACGCTCGACCTGAACGCGCTCACCTCGATGGGCGTCGAGCTGGTGGGGCGCTGGGCAGCAGTGCGGGACGGCCGCGCGCTGTTCTCCGGCGGACTGCGCAACATGTTCTCGCTCGCGGACCTCAAGATGGTGCGGCTGCTGGACACGTTCGACGAGTGGGCCCAGACCAGCGGGCGCGACGCAGAGGTCGGCCCTCCCGAGCGCTTCCCGCCGACACGCGTGCCGGAGTCGACGCGGCTGCAGCTCGACCTGCAAAGCGGCGAGATCCGAGCGATCGTGTGGGCAACGGGTTTCCGGCCGGACTACGGGTGGCTCGACGTGCCCGTGGTCGACGCCAAGGGCCAGCTTCGCCACGAGGGCGGTGTGGTGGACAGCCCGGGGCTGTACGCGCTGGGGCTGCCCGTGCTGCGGCGCCGCAAGTCCACGTTCATCTACGGCATAGAGGACGACGCGCGCGAGGTGACCGATTACCTCGCTCGATACCTGGCCGTGCCCGGGTGATCGCCTAATTCTGAGCGTCCCGGGGAACCCGGCCGCATCGGCTCTGCCCGGATGCGGCCGGGGTCCTGTCCCGTCGTGCTCAGTTGTAGCTAGTCAGGTCGGCCACCGTGCTGCCCGAGTCCACCGTGGCGCCGGTGCCGTTGATGATGTGCTCGATGGTTCCGGTGCCGCCCAGCGAGACGGTGACCATGTCGTGCCACTGGACTCCCGACGAGGTCGGTGAGGTGAGCGCGTTCGCGCTGACCTCGCTCGGGTTCACGTCGAAGTAGCAGTACACGCCCAGGCCGTAGGCCTGGAAGCTGGTCACGCTGCTGGCGACGGCGATCGAGGGATAGCCGTCGGAGGATCCGTCCATCCAGGCGGACTGGCTGGGCGGGTCGTAGGGCATCTCGCTCTGGTAGAAGTAGTCGGCTCCGCCGTTGCCGTTCCACTGGACCTGCACGGCCTGGTAGTGCTCGACCGCGAGCCCGTACATGGTGACGTCGGCGCCGTTGACGACCAGGCCGTTGGCGGCGGTGTTGGTCGTCCAGCCGACCGTGCCGCTGTTGCCATGGTCCGCCCGCCACAGCCACAGGTCATCGCCGACGACGTTGTCGCTGTTGATCTGCAGTGTCTGGGTGGCCGAACCGACGGTGGCTCCGCCGATGCGGGCGAAGACGTCGGACAGGACGGTCGGGTCGGAGGCGTGGCTCGCACTGGAGCCAGCTGGGCCGATCTGGACGAGGACGGAGCTGTTCGTCGTGCCCGCGTCGAAGATCAGTCCGCCGATGCGGATGCCGTTGACGTCGGCCGTTTGCAGGATCGTGTCGCCGCTGTTCGACACCAGCGTCGCCAGGCCGAGGCCGAGCACGACGGTGTCGGGGTTGGTGACGTCGATGGTGCCGTTGATCTGGTAGACGCCTGGGGTGAACAGCAGGTCCTGTCCGCCCGCCAGCGCGGCGTTGATCTGCGCGACCGTGCTGCTGGGCGTCGCGATGTAGAAATCGCTCAGCGGCAGCGAGGTCCCCGGCGTGTTCCCGTTCGCCCAGGAGACGCCCTGAGAGCTCGTCCGGTTCGGGGGCACGAACACGTCCCAGTTCCCGGAGGAGTCGATGTACAGGTACGGCTTCTCGTCGACCGTCGGGGTCTGGCTCACCGTCGTGTACGGCGGGCTCGGGAAGCTCTGCCCCGGGACTCCGGTGCTCCCCACGAACACCATGTTCCAGTTCGAGCCGGTCCAGCTGCCGA
>DATNLP010000066.1:0-3909 GCA_035602795.1 Acidimicrobiales bacterium
GGGGCGCGCTCGAGCAGGGGCTGACCGACGCCTGCAAAGCCGGCGCCACCGAGCTGGTCTCCATGTGGGGTCATCCCGACCAGGTCGAGGGCCCCCTGGCCTTCGCCGAGAAGCGGGATCCCCAGTGGGCCGTTCCGACGACCACCCGACCCACCCCTGAAACGTGACGTCGAATCCATGAGAGGGACTCGCAACGATGTATGAAAACCTGAAGGTCGAGCGGCAGGGCCCGGTTGGCTGGTTGATCAACAATCGACCTGAGCGGCTCAATGCGATGAACAACGCGATGCGGGACGAGTTCGCCGAGGCATGGAAGGAGTTGGACGCCGACCCCGCCGTGCGGGTCATCGTCCACACCGGAGAAGGCAAGGCCTTCCAGACCGGTGCCGACATGGTCGAGATCGCATCCGACGGACTTGGTTTCGAGCGCTACCGCGAGTCGAGCGAGAAGTTCGACTTTCACTTCACGTCCTGGCACAACGAGGTGTGGAAGCCTGTCATCACCGCGGTGAACGGCATATGTGCCGGCGGGGGATTCCATTGGGTCGCCGACGCCGACATCGTGATCGCGGCGTCCGACGCCACCTTCCTCGATCCCCACGTGTCGGTGGGACAGGTGGCCGCCTATGAGCTCATCGGGCTGGCCCGGCGCATGCCCTTCGAGGCCGTGCTGCGCATGGCCCTGGTGGGGCGGCACGAGCGCATGTCGGCCGAACGCGCGCTGGCGCTGGGCATGATCAGCCAGGTGGTCGATCCTCCGGAGCGCCTGCGCGAAGAGGCGCAGGCGCTGGCCGAGAAGATCGCCCGCAATTCACCCGCCGCCATGGCCGCCACCAAACGAGCACTATGGGGCGCGCTCGAGCAGGGGCTGACCGACGCCTGCAAAGCCGGCGCCACCGAGCTGGTCTCCATGTGGGGTCATCCCGACCAGGTCGAGGGCCCCCTGGCCTTCGCCGAGAAGCGGGATCCCCAGTGGGCCACGATTGAGGGGTCCGGGGCGAGTTGATTCGGGACTGCGCCGCGGTCGGGTCGAGCTCGTGACCGTTGTCCCGGCGACCGAGTTATGGCGACGGGTTGCCATGCTCTCCGGCATCGACGCGACCTACGGGGCATCTTTCGGTGATCTCGAGGTGGTACGGGTGCCGGGCACGTTGGCCCCCTTGTTCGCGGCCGCCCATCAGAGTGTCCACGGGGTGCGGGCGGCGGCTCACCGAGGCGACGGCCGCTTCTGGCTGCCCGGGCTCGACCCCGGACCCCCAAACAGCATTGAGGTTGACTCACCTGAGGCGCTGCTGGCGGCTGCTGCTGCCTTGTCGTCCTCCGGGGAAGTGGAGCTTCGCCTCGCCCTGGATCCGGGTCAGCCGGTCGCCGACTCAGTCCCTCCACCTCCAGCATCTGACGACACTTGGCTGGAACCGGCCGACGAGATGGTCGAGGCAGTGCGCGCCGCCTCGGCCCTGCTGCTGCTGGCCGGCCCCGGCATCGTCAGGCACCAGGCCGTACCGGGCTTGCACGACCTGGCTGTCTCGGCCGGGATCGGCGTCCTGAACACATGGGGAGCGAAGGGGGTGTTCGATTGGAGGAGCCGGCACCATCTGGCCACGATCGGGTTGCAGGCCGACGATTTCGTGCTGAGCGGGCTCGATCGGGCCGAGCTGATCATCGCCACCGGCCTCGATCCGCATGAGTCGCCCGACGAGCGATGGCGGCTCGCCCCCGCCCTCACGGTCCCACCGGCCGGCCTGGCTCCGCTCGCCGAACGGTGCGGTCCCACACAGCGGACGTGGTTGGTCATGCCGCTGTTGCGATCCCGTCTGGCGGACGTGACGCAGCGGGGGTGGGGTGCCGACGCGGCGCCGTTGCCACCCAGCCGCGCCACCATGCACTATGCCGAGTGCGTCGCTGCCGGTGGGCTGGTCGCCGCCGACGCTGGTGGTGCCGGCTTCTGGGTGGCGCGCACGCTCGGCACGACCCGGCTCGGGGCGGTCATCGTTCCGTCCACGTCGTCACCCGGATTTGCCGCCGCCTGTGTCGCGGTCTCGCTGCTGCGCCACCCTGGACGTCCGGCGCTGGCCGTGATCGATCTCGCCGACGCGGAGGCAACGACAGTGGTCGTGGACGCAGCGGCAGCCCTGGGGATCCGCGTGCCGGTCGAGGCGTGGGACCCCGACGGCGATCGCCTCGACGCCGATGCTCATCGGGTACGGCTGCGTCGGTTGATCCTCGGCGGACCCCCGGCAGGGAACACGCTGTGCACCCTGGCCACCGACCCGCGTCAACTGTCGGAGATGATCGAGGCGGCCGGGCCGATCGTGGCCTGGACCTGATCGGACGACCCACTTCGCGCTCAGCCGGCGGATCCGTGGGTCACCCGGCGAGCTGCGCCCGCAGCTGGAACTTCATCACCTTGCCCGTGGGATTCAACGGAAGCGAGTCGACGACGCGTACCGACCGTGGGACCTTGAAGTTCGCCATGTGGTCCCGGCACCACCTCACGAGTTCCTCCGGGTCGACCGTGTGACCGGGGCGTGGAACCACGAAAGCCACGCCGACCTCGCCGAGACGCTCGTCGGGGACGCCGACGACGGCCACCTGGCCCACCTGCGGATGGCCGACCATGATGCCCTCTATCTCCGCCGGATAGGCATTGAAACCGCCGACGATGTACATGTCCTTCTTGCGGTCCGTGATCCGCAAGTTGCCGTCGGGACCGAGGACCCCGATGTCCCCGGTCCGGAGCCATCCCTCCCCGTCGATCGCCGCTGCCGTTGCCGTCGGATCCTCGAAGTATCCCTTCATGACGTTGAAGCCACGTACCAGGATCTCCCCGGGCTCTCCCGGCTCGACGGGTCGGCCTGCGTCGTCCGCGATGCGCACGCTTACCCCGGGGAGCGGTCGCCCGACGGTGGTGGCGATGACTTCGGGCGCGTCGTCGTGACGGCACATGCTAACCGTACCCGTCGTCTCGGTCAGGCCGTATCCCGTGACCACGGTCTCGAAGCGCAGCTCGTCACGCATGCGGCGGATCACGTCCACCGGGATGGTGGCCGCACCGGTAACCGACAGCCGCAACGAGGACAGGTCGAACGACGCGAAATCCGGATGATTGAGTATCGACTGAAAGACGGTCGGCGGACCGGGCAGCATGGTGATCCGTTCCGACGCCACGCGCTCCATCACCGGAACGACGTCGAACACGGCGTGGGGCAGGATCGTGGCACCACGCAGGACGCAGGCCAGCACGCCTGACTTCAACCCTGCGGTGTGGAAGAACGGATAGACCACGAGGTAGCGGTCGCCTCTGCGCAGGCCGACCAACTCGGACCAGGCCAGGTAGGTGCGGACGCTGGCACCGTGCCCCAGCACCGCACCCTTCGGCTTGCCGGTGGTGCCCGAGGTGAAGATGATGTCGGAGGCGTCCTCCTCGCGCACGGCGCCCCGGCGGCGTGCCACCTCCCGACCGTGGGCCTCGGTCGCCCGGGCGTTGAACTCGGCGAGGGTCGTGCAGCCAGGCCGCGGCGGTCCCTCCAGCACCACGATCTCCTCGAGGGCTTCGAGTGCGGGTTGGTCCGCCAGCAACGCCACCAGGTCGGAGCCGAGGAGGTCGGTCACGGCGAAGAGCAGGCGCGCCCGAGAGGTACGCAGGACGTGGCCCGCTTCCTCGCCGCGGTAGCGGGTGTTGAGGGGCACCAGTACCGCTCCGACGGCGTAGGTGGCGAAACTCGTGATCACCCATGCGGCACTGTTGGGTGCCCACAGGGCCACGCGGTCGCCCCGCTCGACGCCGCTCGCCACGAGCGCACGCGCCACGGGGTCGACGCGTTCAGCCACGTCCCGAAACGAGAGCCGGGTCGTCCAGTCGACGAGGGCTTCGTCGTCCCCGTAGTTGCCGGCTGCCTGCTGCAGCGC
>DATNLP010000487.1:0-11263 GCA_035602795.1 Acidimicrobiales bacterium
TGGATCCACCGCCCACGAGGGCGAGCACGGCCGTCGGCCGCGCACCGGGGCACGGACGGGCCGCCCCGCCGGCACAGGAGGGCTCGGTTCCGGGGGCCGACGGGGAACTCGACCCCCACGCGGGAGGCGAATGTGCCAAAGTTCGACCGCCAGACGACAGGCGCGCTCCACTCGGGGGGCCGGCCGCAGCAGAGCCGGGGCCGTGCTGGGCGTGCGCTGCCTACGGGGGGTGACGAGATGTCCAAGTTCAAGGCGGCCGCCGTCGGGGTGGTGGTGGTGGCCTTGTGTGGGTTCTCAGGCTCGATTCCGGCCTCGGCGGCCACCAGCAGCACGCCAGGGGTGACGGCCACGACCATCCGGGTCGGGATCCCCTACGTCGACGTGGCGGCCGTCAAGGCCGTCGGCGTGGACATCGACTGGGGCAGCGTCCCGGATGCCTTCAAAGCGGTCATTGCGAATATCAACGCGCACGGAGGGATCAACGGCCGCAAGATCGTCCCCTACATCGTGGCCGTGGACCCGACCGGCACCGCTCCCGCCGCGACGGCCTGCACCGAGCTGACCCAGGACGACACGGTGTTCGTGGCCGTCGCCCCGTTGATGGCCACCTGCTACCTGCAGGACAACGTGCCCGTGGTCGGAGCGGTGCTCCCCTCGGGCAACGGTTCGCGAGTGGCGCAGGACTTCACGGCAACCCCGCCCGACAACGCGTATGACCCCCTGGAGCTGTCCGTCTTCGACAAGCAGGGCGTGTTCAAGGGCAAGAAGGTGGGCGTCTTCGGCGGTGACCCGGGCGATCAGCAAGAAGCCCAACAGGTCCAGTCGGATCTGGCCAAGCTCCACATCCCGGTCGTCACCACGGCGATCGACTCGGCGCCGCAGGGCGACCTCGTCGCCTCCAACGCGCAGGTGCAGGTGATCGCCCAGAGGTTCGAGTCGGACGGGGTCAACGAGGTCGTCGCCGTGGGTGACGGCTCGGCCATCTGGCCCCAGGGCCTGTCCGCCATCCAGAGCGCCTACAACCCGTCCTGGGTGGCCACCAACGAAAGTGACTTCAGCGGCGACGTGGGCGCTGACTACAACCCGATCTACCTCAAGAACGTCGTGACCTCGAGCCCGCTGACGCCACCAGCCGCAATCTGGAGCAGTCCCGGGACCCAGAAGTGCGTCGCCCTCGACCGCAAGGACTACCCGTCCAACCACATCAACGCCTACGACGCGACCCTGCCCGAGTCTGAGGAGACTTGGCTGGGCATTGAGCTGGCCTGCACCGACATGGCGCTTTTCACCGACATCGCCCAGGCGGCGGGCAAGAACCTGACGGTCGACAGCTTCGTCAAGGCGGGATACCGCCTGAGGAACGTGCTGTTGCCGGGGACGAACGCTCCCATTTCGTTCGGCCCGAACCGGCCGTACGCACTGGGACCGGTGTACATGGTGCACTACGACCCGACCACCAAGGCGCTGGTCTTCGCCAACAAGTCGTCGACCGGCTGACGTCGCCGGACAGAGAAAGCGAATCGGGAGCGGTCCACCAGCACCGCGCACTCACCCCGAACTCTGCAGGAACAGAGTCCGGGGTGAGCCAGGTCCAAAGGTGCGATAGCTGAGCGGATCCGGCGGGTGACGCTCTACGCAGTCGTCCGGAAGATGCTCGGCCGCTCCTTCATCAGACCTCAGCGTGGCTCAAGGCCAGCGCATCATCGAGGGACAGGTCGGCCAGGAAGTCGCCGTCGACCAGCTGGACCTCGTCGATTTCGGCGGCGTCGGTAACCCGCACCCGGCGGACGCCCGCAACCACCGTGGCGAAGGCGGCGAAGCTGAACAGGGCGGCGACGCCGAACACGAGGTCGAAGGAATGCACGAGGCGGTTGGGGTCCACCACCGTGCCATGTCCCAGCTGGGGATGCCCGGCCAAGGAGTTGAAGATGGTGACGAGCACGGCCAGGCCGATCGCCGCCCCGATCTGCTGGGACACGTTCACCAGTCCGGAGGCAGCACCGGCGACATCGGGCTCGACATCGGCCAGCGACGCTGAGGTGAGGGCGACCATGGACGTCCCGGTCCCGCCACCGATCAGGATCAGCGACACCGCCATTTGGAGGTACGACGTGTCACGCCCGATCCCCACGGCCAGAACGAGGCCGAACGACGCCGTCAAGGTTCCGATCGCCATGATCAGCTTCTGCGGCAGGCGCCGAACGAGAACCCGGCTGGTCAGCTGCGACGACAGGAAGACGGAAACCGGCATGGGCAGGAAGGCAAGTCCCGCCTGCAGGGGCGAGTACCCGTGGACGTCCTGGAGGAACTGGGCCAGGAAGTAGAAGAGGCCGTAGAAACCTGCATAGAGCAGCGCCCGAGCCGCGTTGGCGGCGTTTCTCGTGGAAGTGGCCAAGAGCTTCAACGGGAGGATCGGCTCGGCCACCCGTCCCTCGTGCCATAGGAACGTCGCCACCAGGACGAGGCCGACCACGAACGACACCATCGTCACCGGAGAAGACCAGCCGTCTTGCCCCGCCTGCACGAGTCCGAGCACGATCCCGGTGATGCCGATGGTGCACGTCGCGGCACCGAACAAGTCGTGGTGGCCGTGACGACGCTCTGTCTCGCTGAGCACCATGCGACCAACCAGCCAGACCGTGATGCCGATGGGCACGTTCACGAACATCACCCAGCGCCAGGAGACCAGCTGCGTGAGCAGTCCACCGGCGATCAGGCCGATCGCACCACCGGCAGCCGACACCGTCGTGTACAGCCCGATGGCCCGGACTCGAGCGGGACCTTCAGGAAAGGAGACGGTCAGGAGGGAGAGGGCCGAGGGTGCGGCCAGCGCGGCACCGAGGCCTTGCAGGGCACGCGCCACCAGCAGCATCCAGCCGCTGGTGGCGACGCCACCCAGCATGGAGCTGAGGGTGAACACGGCGATCCCGATCAGGAACACCCGGCGGCGGCCGAAGAGGTCGCCGGCTCGGGCGCCGAGGAGGAGGAAGCCGCCGAAGGTCAGGATGTAGGCGTTGATCACCCAGGACAACCCGCTGGTGGAGAAGCCGAGGCTGCCCTGAATGTGCGGCAGGGCCACGTTGACGATGGTGGTGTCGAGCACCACCATCAGCTGGGCCATCAAGATGACGAACAGGAGGACGGCTGGGTGTGTCAGGCGCTGCGCGAGCCCACGAGCTGGACTTTCGGGCGATCCAACCGTCGTGGTTCCGAAACCGGGGCGCGCTGAGCTAAGGGTCAACTGGGGCATTGACTAAGACCTTTCCGCTGGTAGTCTTGAAACCGGAAGGTTCCTCCGGTTATTATACGGAGGGTGCCTCCGTTTAGCAAGCCCTCTCTTTCGGGGTTCCAGATGACACTCAAAGAGGTAGAGACAGACACCGCAGCTGACTCGTCAGCCGCGGAAGCGCTCGATGGTGAGAAGCCCATGCGCGCCGACGCCCGCCGCAACCGCGAGCGGCTGATCACCGCCGCCCGTGAGGTGTTCGCCGAACAGGGCGCCAATGCGTCCATGGAAGCGATCGCCAAGCACGCCGGCGTCGGCGTCGGCACTCTGTATCGCCACTTCCCCACCCGGATGGATGTCGTAGAGGCTGTCTACGAGAGCGACGTCGAGGAGCTGTCCGAAGCGGCGCACCGCGTGAATGCAGAGTTGGAGCCGTGGCCAGCGGTCGAGGCTTTCTTCGATGCATTCCTGCGCTACGCCCGGACGAAGCAGGTGCTCCTCACCGAGCTCCAGCAGGCTTTTGAGAAGAACCCTGATCTGAAGTCCCGCTGCCGCGGCATGATCGAATCCGGATTCGACCAGGTCATCGACAGGGCCAGGGAGGCTGGCGTCGTTCGAACCGACGTCCACGGAGCCGACCTCATGCAACTGCTCAGCCCGATCTGCACCAACGCGGCTATTTCCACCGAGCAGACGCGACGTCTGCTCAACATGATCCTGGACGGTCTCCGCGCCTCAGCGCAGACCTCCGCATAGATAGTCGCCTCCGCAAGAACCTGACCGGCTCGGCGCTTCGCGCCCGGCGATCCCGGTCTGAAGAACCTGAAGCCGGGGACGAAAGCAGCCATCACTTCCCGACCTAACGAGTCCTCAGCGCTCGGACGTGCCTCCATGGCGCAGCAACCCCGCTTCGGAGTTCCTACCGGAATGGTCAGAAAAGCGCGACGTCGCCCTCGCGAAGGTGTAGCAGTGCACTACCCGGCTCCCTCGACCTAAGGAGTATCCGGCCCAAATCCACCCTTGGGGGTTGCAACGCGAACGTTCGGGGTAAGGAAGCCACTAACGGTTTACGGAGGACTCTCACGGCTACGACCCCGAAGACACGACATCGAGATGAAGCGGGCCGCTTCGTAAAGCGCGGGCGACGCAGCAACCGACCTACCGATGGGCCGACCAACCGACCTACCGATGGGCCGGCCGAGGTTCGCCATGCACGCGCTGTCGGCGTGAGGCAACTCGCGATTCTCACTCTGGCCATCGTTTTGGGTGTCGCTGGTTTCGCCTTCTCGGTTTTCTGGATAGGTTCCCTGATCGTGATGGGAGTGTTGTGGGGAACGATGGCGATCGACCGGCAACGGCCCACTGATGGGGGCAAGGGAGTACTCGCCGAGGTCGTTGAAGTGGTCGTAGACGAGGCGAAGAACGTGGCCGACTCCGCTGGATCGTCCACGCGCGGAGAGCGTGAACAATGAGAACAACGACTGGACGGAGGAATCTTTCCTAATGGCGGAGCGTCTGAATCGAGCGGCCGATTTGATCGGAGGAGCTGTCGCAAAGGTGGAGTCGGTGACGGCTGCGGCAGCTGTTGCCGGATCAGAGACGGTCGACAGACTCCAAGAACGACTGGCCCCAGGTCGAAAGGCCATCAAGAAGAAGGCCGCAAGCGTCAAGAAGGCGGCCACCAAGCGGACGGCGGCGTCCTCACGCAAGGCCGGCGGGGCCAAGAAGGCGGCCACCAAGCGGACGGCGGCGTCCTCCCGCAAGGCCGGCGGAGCCAAGAAGGCCGCCACGAAGCGGGTCGCTACAAAGACTCGCTAAGCCACAACACCTGGCAGCGCGGTCGGGTTTCCTCGTGCCGCAACGCTGGCGACTGAAATCTCGGAACACGGCAAATAAGGCAGCGTAAGACGCTGAATCAACGCGAACACCGGAGGTTGATATGGACCAGGAGAGCTTTGTTGATTCCCTTAACGAGGACTTGCAGAGCGAGTATCAGTCCATCGTGCAGTACATCAGTCACATTGCGACTGTGACGGGAGCTGAGTTCCTGAGCACAATCAACGAGCTCAAGGTCCACCTCTCGCAGGAACTGAACCATGCTCAGATCCTCGCCGAGCAGATCGCATTCCTAGGTGGAACACCTGCCACATCGGTACCTCCAGTTGAGCCAGGGAGCGGTCGTGACGCTCTCGCCGCTGACCTTCGCCTTGAAGAGACTCAGCTTCAGCGATACCGGAATCGGTTCAGCCAAGCGATGGACCTCGGGCTGGCCGACGTTGCCGAAGCCCTGCGCCCACTTCTCGAGCAGACTCAGGAACACGTGAGGGACCTACAGACCGCGCTTGGCCAATAAGCGCCCCACCCGGTGTCCGTCATTGGGTGGGGCCCCGGACCGTGTTCGACCATCGACGTCTTGATTGGTCGTCCGAGAACGACCTTCCGGTCGCGGGAGCATCGCTCCGAGGGCCAACTCCGTTGAAACCTCACTTGTGTAGGCGCGCGACCGCCTGACTCAGCGCAGTTGTGTCTTGGTTGTGATTCGCCGCCTGGCATTGCCAGGGGGCGAGATTCGTCGAACGAACACCGCTGGAGAACACTCCTGGGCCATGACTCGCCAACATCGCTTCTGGCGCTGACAACCTGCGCGGCTGATTTGAGTTGTGGGCCTCGAGGTGATCAGGAGATTCGCAGAGTCGTCAAGCGATTCCCGCCATACTTCGCGTGTACCTCGACCTGGTTGTTCATTCTGTGTTGATCTTGGTGACCTTCGGCACTCGTAGAGCGGACCCCGGCAGCGTCTAATGCATGTGTAGGGGGCCGCTGTTAACGGGGGAAGGCGGGTACGTGCGATGACTGAAGAAGAAGTTAACTCCTCACCCGGCGGATCGGGCAAGACTTACCCCGATGGTCACGAGGTCGTCCCAGACGACGTTGTTTCCAGGCGGTGGGCCCACCTACTGGATCGCTCCGACGAACGGGACAGCGGTCCGAGAGGACTCTCCATCCCGCCCAAACGCCTCTTTCTGTGACCAAGTGGCGCGGCCGTAGCTATCAACGGCGATCAAGCGGCGATCCAAGACCGAGATGCGAGACACGGGAGAACAAGTTGTATTTTCGACCCACTGGAATGATCCGGGCCACTCGACGAGTAGCGCCCATTGGCGCCCTCACCTTGCTGCTCGGTTCGGCGCTGAGCGTGGTCGCGTTTGCCATGCCCTCAGCCGACGCTGCCACGCCCGTCACCCTTTTCTCGTCTTCTACGCCGGGCTATAGCTCCTCAGGCATCACCGTTCCGGCGAATGTTTGCTTCGTCAGCATCACTGCCTCGGGTGGCGAGGGCGGCGTATCAATCAACGAGGCTGGCGGGACTGGCGCCACGGTGACAGCCAGCGTGGCAGTGACCCCAGGCGATGCTCTCAGTGTCCTGGTCGGCGGCGTCGGCGGAGCCCCCTCGGGTCCGGCTGGAGGGCCCGGCGGGGTCGGCGGCGGGGGCGGGGGCAGCGTCACCAGTGGCGGTGGCGGCGGTGCCTCGGTGGTCACCACCGCAGCCGGGACACCCCTCGTCGTCGCTGGCGGCGGCGGTGGTGGCGGTGCGGGCGGCGCCGTTGGCAAGGCGGGCACCCTCGGCGACGGGGGCGGATCGGGCTATGAGAGCACCGGTGGTTCGCCCAGCGGTGCCGGCGGCTCGGCCTCCATCGGCGGTGGCGGAGGTGGCGTGACTACAGGTGGGACCGGTCCCAACGGTGACAATGGCGGCGGCGGCGACGTCACGGGCACCATCGGCGGCGGGGGCGGCGCGACCGGCGGTCCGGGCACCAGCGGTGCCACTGGCACGGGCCAAGGCGGTCCGGGCGGTGTCAATGAAGGCTCAGCGGGCTCGACGGGCGGCAACGGCGGAACCGGGACAGGCTCAGGTGGCGATGGGGCCAACGCCAACACGGGACCTCTCACGGTGCCCTATGAAGGCACCACCAATGGCGGCGGCGGTGCTGGTGGCATTGGCTTTGGCGGGGGTGGCGGCGGCGTCGGTGCCGGCAGTGGCGATGGCGGAGGCGGTGGCGGCGCTGGCTACGGAGGCGGCGGCCAGGGTGCCGGGGGGTCCTCCTATGTGACACCGTCGGCCACCCAGGTCACTTCGTCGTCGGACAATGCTGGGAACGGCTCGGTAAGCATCACCTATGACCCGACGACCGACGCCTGCCCAGCGCAAGCTCCGGTCACCTCAGCACCGGCCATCTATACACCGGGCACCTCAGCGTCGACCGCGACCCACGGCTACTGGCTGGTCGGGTCCGACGGAGGCATCTTCAATTTCGGCACGGCAGACTTCTATGGCTCACCAGGGAGCATGCCGTTGCAGCGTCCCGTCGTTGGCATCGTGCCCACAGCCGATCGTGGGGGCTACTGGCTCGACGCCTCTGACGGTGGCATCTTCAACTACGGCGACGCCGGGTTTTATGGCTCGATCCCCGGCCTCGGAGTGCATCCGGCCGGCTCGGGTCAACCACATTCACTCAGCGCTCCAATCGTGGGCATGGTGCCCTCTGCTGATGGAGGCGGCTACTTCATGGTCGCATCAGACGGTGGCGTCTTCGCCTTCGGCGACGCCCACTTCGCCGGATCGTGCCCAGGGATCGGAGGCTGTTCGGGGGCAGCTGTGGCGGTAATGCCTGACGCCTCCGGCAGTGGGTACTGGTTGGTGACAACGACCGGCAACGTTTATTCGTTCGGGGACGCCCCCAACTACGGCGGCCCGGGAGCACAGACCGTGCCGGTCACGTCGGCTGTTCGTACGCCCGACGGAGGCGGTTACTGGATCCTCTTCGCCAGTGGTGTCATTGCTCCTTATGGCGATGCTGGCAGCTACGGCGATGACGCAGGCGCATTCGGAGGATCGAATCCGGCCACGGCAATCATCACCACATCGGACGGCGAGGGTTATTGGACCGCCTCCGCCAACGGAACCGTGGACCAGTTCGGTGATGCGCCCAACGACGGAGGCATGTCGGGTACGCACCTCAATGGATCGATCATTGCGGCCACCGGCTTCTAGTGCCACGAGGTCGCCATCACTCGACCACGTTCGATTTCATGACGTCCGACACTTCTCATTGATGATGGGGCGATGACCCGTCCGAGCACCAAAGACTGATCCGGCGAGGCGGACATTCGGTTCCAGTTGCAGCACCGCGTTGCCGGCGGGCCACCGAGAACCGAGAACAACGTCATCGCCGATGCGATGGGTGGGTTCTGAAAGCGGCTCCTTCCGATAGAGCGGGGTTTACAAGGGTCTTTCGTTACCCTTGTAATGAGGACGATCGGACGAGTATGCAGGGGCCGGGGGTAGAATCAGGGCTGGACAAACGCCAGACGTGGAACAGCATGGCGGCCGCTGCGGGTCCCCTACTGATTGCAACAGATCTGCTCCGGGCCGAGGGAGCCGATGTGGCAGTCTTGTCATCTCAACGACGGAACCCCTACGTCAGGCGGGTGAAAATACGCAATGAGGCACAGGCCCATTCCAGCATTGCTTCGTGGGACCATAGGGGTCTTCGTCGCCTGCGTCCTGGTTGTCCCCGTCGCGGTTTGGGTCACCCGAGGAGCAGCCGGTGGTGCCCCTATTGACACAGGCTCGCTGACCATCCCCAATATCCGCGGTGGATCGTCGCACCTAGCCGTGCTAGGTCATCAAATGCACGCGCTTACAGCGATCAGCGCATCAAGACCTCACAGCCATCCCTTGATTCCGGTAGGGAACGAACGCCCGCACGACGGCACGTATGGTCCAACGAACCTGTCAACCAATTGGTCGGGAATCATCGAGTCCGGACAGGGCACCGCGTTCACTGCGATACAGGGCGACTGGGTTGTGCCGGGGGTGGGGGCCTCGACCGAGGATGAAGACTCTGGGACCTGGATTGGCATCGACGGTGTTGATGTGCAGACCCTCATCCAGACCGGGACCGCCCAAGACAGCGGGCCTGACTCCTCCGATCCAGCGCCGTACTACGCCTGGGTCGAACTGCTTCCCAACCAGCCTGGAGTCATCGGCAACTCGTCGGGTCCCGCCCCCGTAGAGCCCGGAGACGTGATGGCCGCGTCCATCGTTGAGACCTCCACCGATGAATGGACGATCGACATCAATGACACGACCCAGAATTGGTCGTTCTCCCAGGAGTTCTCGTATGACACTCCGGGGGATACGGCGGAGTGGATCGAAGAGGCGCCTACCGTCAACACCGGTGTGGCCACACTGGCCGACTACGGTTCCACGACGTTCACCGAACTTGGGACCGACGGCACGGGACTCGCCAGCGCAGACGCCATTCCCTCCTACATGGCGAACCAGTCCGGGGCGATCATCTCCTACCCGGCAGATATTGATCCCTCCACGGACTCCTTTTCTCTCTTCTACGGCTCGCCCAGCCCACAGGTCACGTCTGTGACGCCAAATCAGGGCAGTACATCGGGAGGGACAACGGTGGTCGTCGAGGGCAACTTCATCACCGGCGTCACCTCGGTGGATTTTGGAGGAGTGTCGGTCCCATTCACCGCCGATATTGAGGAGGGGACCGTGAGCGCAGCCTCACCCCCCTCTTCTGCGGGCACGGTCGAGATCACCGTCACCACTCCCGGCGGTACGAGCGAGGTCTCAGACGTAGATCAGTTCACCTACGTCGCTCCTCCTCCACCACCACCAAGTCCACCGGCGCAGCACGGATACTGGCTCGTCGGATCCGATGGTGGCATTTTCACATTTGGTTCAGCACAGTTCTATGGATCGACTGGTTCGCTACATCTTCAGCGCCCAGTTGTCGGCATAGTTCCCACTGTCGACAGAGGTGGCTATTGGCTCGATGCCTCGGACGGCGGCATCTTCAACTACGGCGACGCCGGCTTTTATGGCTCGATCCCCGGCCTCGGATTGCATCCGGCCGGCTCGGGACAACCGAACTCACTCAACGCCCCAATCGTGGGCATGGTGCCCTCTGCGGATGGCGGCGGGTACTTCATGGTGGCATCAGACGGTGGCGTTTTCGCTTTTGGCGACGCCCGTTTCGCGGGGAGCTGCCCAGGAATTGGCGGCTGTTCAGGAGCCGCCGTTGCGGTCATGCCCGACGCGAGCGGTAATGGCTATTGGCTGGTGACCCAGACTGGCCACGTCTATACATTCGGTGATGCCCCCTACTACGGAGCGCCCGGTCCACAGAGCGTGACGGTGACGTCCGCGGTTAGGACACCCGACGGGGGAGGGTATTGGATCCTCTTCGCCAACGGAGCCATTGCCAACTTCGGCGACGCCGGGGTTTTCGGCAGTCCCGCCGGTGAGATGGGAGGCCTCGACCCGGCGACTGCCATCTTCACTACCTCCGACGGCGCCGGGTACTGGGTTGCGGCAGCAAACGGTGCGGTCGCCAACTACGGCGACGCTCCTAACGACGGGTCCATGCTCGGGACGCGCCTCAACGGCTCCATTATCGCGGCGACGGGCTGGTAGAGCGAGTCCCTCTCGCGTCATCGATATTTCTGGCATCGCGGTCGTCCCGCTCGAGCCGTGCCTAGCGAGTTGGCCGGCGAGATCGCTCCGGCGGCCAGACCCGAGGATCAAGAGTCTTCGCGCTGGAAGGCGCCGTGACCGGCCAAACGGACGAGGGACACTCCACAGCAGTGACTCCGAAGTCTCGGCTTTACGGGCCTCAGGACGGGGACTCCGACCGGCGCCCGCTTGAATAACCCCAGCTAGACGGTGGTGCGGCGTATCCGCCGACGCAAACCCATTGGCCCCTAGTTTCCGCGCACGAATCGCGCACGAATCTGACTCGGTCTTGCTTTAATGAATCGGTTGCCGATAGATCGTCTCCCGATATATCATGAGCTCTTCTCGCTCCTGCTCCCCGACAGAATCACGGTCACTCTCAGACATTCCATGATTCACGACAATTCCCGCGAAGCAGAGTCTCCGAACCCCGGGCGGTTCTCGCGACGACAGATCTTCACTCTTGGCATCGGGGCCGTTACCGCGGTTGTCGTGGCGGG
>DATNLP010000068.1:0-7043 GCA_035602795.1 Acidimicrobiales bacterium
CGCACTCTCGTCGAACAGCTCCAAGCCGACATTGGAGGCGCCCGCGGGGTCTGCACTCGCGGCGCCGCCGCTGGCACTCGCCGGCGCCAACAGCTCCAGTGGTAGTGGTGGCAACGCGACGGGCAGCACGGGCGGCTCCGCACTGTCGGGGGGTACTGGAACGGGCACCAGCAGCACCGGCTCGTCGTCGGGCTCCGGGATCGGCGGCTCCGTCGTCGGTACCGCCAAGAAGGCCGGCGGCGACGCGACCTCATTGGTCGGCGGGCTGGACGGTGGCCTGACGGGCGGTTCGAACGGCGGCGCCAGCGGCCTCACGAACGGGCTCGGCCAGGCGGGGAGCGACGTCGGCAACACGGTCGGCGGCGTGACCGGCGCCGTGGGCAGCGGTGTGACCAAGACGGTCGGCGGCGTGACCAGCGGTGTGACCAAGACGGTGGGCGGCGTGACGGGCAACACCGGGCTGGGCACGACGGTGGGCGGCGCGACCGGCACCGTCGGCAAGACGGTCGGCGGCGCGACCGGCACCGTCGGCAAGACGGTCGGCGGCGTGACCGGCAACACGGGGCTGGGTAACACGGTCGGCGGCGCGACCGGCAACACCGGGCTGGGTAACACGGTCGGCGGGGTGACCGGCGCCGTGGGCGGTTCGCTCAGCGGCGTGACCCAGACGGTCGGGGGCCTCCTCGGCGGGAGCGGCGGCGGCTCGTCGGGCTCGGGCTCCACATCCCCTTCAACCACGACGACCACGACGGCTGCGGGCGGCGTGCTGGGCGGGCTGGGCAGCACGCTGGGCGGCTTGTAGCAGCCGGGAGGCAAGTACACCGGGGCGCAAGCATGGCCCGGGGCCCCGGTTCTCCTTATATGGACACCCAACGGCAGGAAGCGTTGCAACCCTGGGTGGCGCCCGGGGAGCCGATCATCTCGCTGCGAGGGGTGACCAAGTCGTTCGGTTCCCACACGGTGCTCGAGGACATCACCTTCGACGTGCCCAAGGGCCGGATCACCGCCATCCTCGGCCCATCGGGAACGGGGAAGTCGGTGCTGCTGAAGAACATCCTCGGGTTACTCAGGCCCGAGCGGGGTGAGATCTGGGTCGATGGCGATCAGATCGTCGGCTTGCGCGAGAAGCGGCTCTACGAGGTTCGCAAGAAGTTCGGTGTGCTGTTCCAGGACGGGGCACTGTTCGGGTCGATGAACCTCTACGACAACATCGCCTTCCCACTGCGCGAGCACACCCGCAAGAACGAGGCTCAGATCCGCGAGCTCGTGTACCGCAACGCAGAGCTGGTCGGCCTCATGGACCACCTCAAGAAGCTCCCCGGCGAGGTTTCAGGCGGCATGAAGAAGCGAGCCGGGCTGGCGCGGGCCATGGTGACCGAGCCCGAGATCGTCCTCTTCGACGAGCCCGACTCGGGCCTGGACCCCGTGCGTGTGGCCTACCTGGACGAGCTAGTGGTCACCGCGCAGAGGGAGACCGGGGCCACGTTCTTCATCATCACGCACAACATCTCGTCGGTGATGCGCACGGCGGAGTACATGGGCGTCCTGTTCCGCTCGAACCTGGTGAAGTTCTCCAGCAAGCCCGAGATGCTGGCGTCGGACAACCCGATCATCAAGCAGTTCCTGGCCGGCGAGCCCGATGGGCCTATCGGTATGGACGAGATGGCCGACTCGGGCCAAGACACCAGCAAGTTCATCGAGGGCGACACCGCCGCGCTGCAGTTCGGTCCGCTGGCCCGTCCAGGTGAGCCCGCACTGGCTGCCCGCGCACCGGCGGACCAGTCCGTCCCGCCCGCCTAAACGAGAAACGCCGCCGGCCCCGGGTGGTGCGGCCCGGAACCAGCGGCGTGCTCGACTGCAGGGTTCAGTCGCCGGCGGCCGCTCCGCACACGGTCTCGACCAGCAGGCGGCTCACCACGTAGGGGTCCATGTTGGCGTTCGGCCGACGGTCCTCGATCCACCCCTTCTTGTTCTTGGCCGTCTGCCACGGGATCCGGATGGACGCCCCGCGGTCCGAGGCGCCGTAACTGAATGTCGAGTAGTGCGCCGTCTCGTGAGCGCCGGTGAGACGGTTCTCGATGCCGATGCCGTAGTTGGCCACGTGCTCATCGACGCGCTTCCCGAGCGCCTCGCAGCCGGCCACGATGGCATCCCAACCTCCGTCCTCGCGCATGGCCTTGGTTGAGAAGTTCGTATGCGCGCCGGCACCGTTCCAGTCGCCGAGCACCGGCTTGGGCTCGAGAGTGGCGTACACGTCGAACTCCTCGGCGATGCGGAAGAGCAGCCAGCGCGCCGTCCAGAGCTGGTCGCCGATGAGGGGAGGCGGGAGGATCCCGATCTGGAACTCCCACTGGCCCATCATCACCTCGGCGTTGGTGCCCTCAATGCCGAGGCCAGCCTTCATGCACGCCGCGGTGTGGCGCTCGACTATGGCGCGGCCGGGCATCTTGTCCCCGCCGACGCCGCAGTAGTACGGCCCCTGCGGCGCGGGGAAGCCGGCCTCGGGCCAACCCAGGGGCCGGCCGTATTGGAAGAAGGTGTACTCCTGCTCAATGCCGAACCACGGCTCATAGGCGGCGTACTTCTCGGCTATCTCGACGCATGCCCTGCGGGTGTTGGTGGGATGTGGCGTCATGTCGGTCAGCAGCACCTCGCACATGACGAGCTTGTCGTTCTCGCCCCGCAGCGGGTCGGGGCAGACGAACACGGGCTGAAGCACGCAGTCCGAGTCGCTCCCCTCGGCCTGGTTGGTGCTCGAGCCGTCGAAGCCCCAGATGGGGGGCTCCTTGCCGTCCTCCACGATCTTCGTCTTGCTCCGCAGCAGCGGGCTCGGTTCGGTCCCGTCGATCCAGATGTACTCGGCCTGATAGCTCATCGACTCTCCTGTGTTCCCCTTGGTGTGCACGCGGGTGCGGCGAGGCCCACACCCGTAACCATGGTCGCCGGACCCTATTTCACCGCCGTATCGGTTGTGTGAACCGACGATGAACTCCGGCTAGGCAGGTCGCGCCGAGGCACCTTGCCCTCCATGACCTGGACGATCACCGACCCGAAGCGCTCCCGCTCCCGCTCCCGGCCCGTCAGGCCCGAGCGGGCCATGGCCAGGACGACCCCAGCCCGGTCGAGCGGTCGTGGCGCTCTCCGCAGGCGCGCTACTCATCGAAGCTGAGGAGCGGCCGCACCCTCCAACCCAACGCGGCAGAGCCGTCGTGGACGGGTCCGAGACGGTTTCGAGGGAGGCGTCGATGACCGCCCTTTGGCACCGAGACCGTCTGGGCGTCAGCTACTGAACTTCAACGAACCAAAGCTCAGAAGGACTCTTACCAACTTGCCGGCGCCGGCTGCCGGGGGTCCACGCGAAAGAGGGCTGGATCAGATCTCGCTGATCCAGCCCTCCCCGTTGCCCCCCGGGCAACCTGGCCACCTCCGAGGAGGTGACGCGCTCCGTACTCCTGCGTCAGCAGGAGGTGCTGTTCAGGCCGCCAACGCAGGTGTTGGCCTGACCGAACAGACCCGAGATACCCCCACCGAGTGCGGCGACGGCGACGACGGCCACGACGGCGATGAGGCCGACCAAGAGCGCGTACTCCACCATGGAGGCGCCACGCTCGGTGCGTGCCCGCTCAAACAACGTCGAGTGCAGCCCACGGACTGCCACGAATGCGTTGATGAAGATCTCTGCCATTTTTGATTGCTCCCCTCTTGCCCCGCCCGAGACGCCGCTCTGCGGAACTCGCTCCTCATTTGAAGCATCGGTCATTGCGGGCCGAGAATCCATGGGGCTTTTTGCCCATTGTTCCTGCGTGCTGGCTGTGTCCGATGTTGGTGCTGTAGCAAACGACTCCGCAGAGGAAGCCCTGAACCGACAGTGGGCTGGGCCGACCGAAGCCGACCCAGCCCAACCGTCATCCCATTTGGGAAGGGGGAATTTTCCCTTAGGGAATCGTTGCGCAGCTCGTGGGCGGCGAACGCCGCTCCGGCTAGCAGGAAGCGCTGTTCAGGCCACCCACGCAGGTGTTGGCCTGACCGAACAGACCCTTGATGCCCCCACCGAGCGCAGCCACCGCGACGACGGCCACGACCGCAATCAGACCGACGAGGAGCGCGTACTCCACCATGGACGCGCCACGCTCGGTCCGCGCACGCTCAAGCAGATTGGCGTGGAAGCCGCGCACTGCGAAGAACGCGTTGAGAAACAGCTCAGTCATTTGTAATTCCCCTCCTCAGTCTCCAACGGTCCCGGGCGGTTACTCGAAGCCATTTGGAGTTCCCACCACATTGTCGGCGTGCCAAATGACCGGTTCCATAGGCTTTATGGACCAATTGCGAGGGGTTATTCGATGGTGACGAGCCCCATCACGACGGCGCGGACCAGCGCGTGGGTGCGGTTGGTCACGTCGAGTTTCTGGAAGATTGCGGCCAGGTGGTTCTTGGTGGTCTTCGGGCTGATGTAGAGCCGCTGGGAGATCTCACCGTTGGTGGCGCCCTCAGCCAGCAGCTGGAGCACCTCGAGCTCCCGTTGGGTCAGTGACCACGGTCCCCATTGGCGGTCATCCTCTCGCGGGGGAGTCGACACGTCGGGGTCCCGGTAGTCGTCGTCCGGCTCGCTGGACAGGTCCGGCTCCTTGTAGAGGGTGAGCGACGCTTTGGCGCCACGGACGCTCTCACCGCTGTGGACCGTCGTGCAGACCGACGGACCTGACACGGACACCTGCGAGTAGAACGTCCATTCCGACTCTGCGCCAACCGAGCTGGATGTCGCGTTCGGCGTGTGTGGCCACAGGATCGCCGAAGCTGTGTTGGCCATTCCCTCTCCCCCCATACCGCTCGGGAACTACGCCCGGTTGCGGCTCCTCCCCCTACCGGCGGAAACTCCCTGGTCATTGTACGCCCCCATGATCAAACTGCAGGTGCAACGAGATTGCAGCGAGGGTGCCATGGGCCGAAATTCCCACGCCCACAGGGCCGCGGGCGTCGCCGCTTCCGATGCCGGATCAGGCTTGGTGGAAGGCGTGCCGAATCGGCCCCACGATGGGTCCCAGGACGATGATGAGGATGGCCGGCAAGAAGCACAGGGCGAGCGGGAAGAGAATCTTGATCGGCACCTTGGCCGCCTTCTCCCGGGCCCGCTGGCGCCGCTTGTCACGCATTTCGTTGGCCTGGGCTTCGAGCACGCGCCCGATGGGCAGGCCCAAGGCGTCGGCCTGCGAGAGCACGACAGCGAATGTGACCAGGTCGTCGATGTCGGTGCGCAGCTTCATGTTCTCGAGCGCGTCGTGCCTCGACAGCCCGAGCTCCATCTCGCGCAGCGTCAGGCGCAGCTCGTCGCTGACGGGTGACTCGAAGCGGGCGCACGACACCTGCATGGCCTGCTCGAGGCCGAGGCCGGCCGCGACGGAGATCGTCATCAGGTCGAGCACGTCGGGTAGGTCGTTGGTGACCTGGGCGCGGCGGGCCTTGATCCGGTGCCGCAGCCACCAGCTCGGGGCAAGGCCGCCCAGCATAGGGAGGATGAACACGAGGGCGAGACCCGTCTTGATACCGACGGCGCCGCTCACGAGCGCCACCAGACCACCGCCGATGCCGAGCAGGACGGCTCCCACCTGCACGGCCACGAACTCCTCGGACCGGATCGTTCCCGTCAGCCCGGCTTTGAGCAGGTCGGCGTGGACGTTGTCGATCTCGCTGGACGGGTAGAGCTTCGACAGGCTCCGGCGCAGCCCCGTGGTGACGGGCCCGAACATCCGGCTGAACAGCGGCGTCTGGACCCGGTCGGGCAATTGGACCGGCTCCGCGTAGACCTCGGCGTCCGAGCCGAGCGAACGGATGAAGTCCAGGCGGTTCGACGACTTGTGCGATTTCCATGCCGCCGCGCCGACGGCGATGACGCCGATGGCCATGAAGGTGGCGCCGACCATCGGGACGATGTATGCCGCGTTCATGCGACGATTCCCCCTTCTGCCTCAGACCTTGATGTTGACCATCTTGCGGATGATGACGAACCCGAGCCCCATCAACCCCGCCGTGCCGATCAGGACGACGAGCCCCGCTCCGTGCAGCATCGGCTGCAGGTAGCCGGGATCCTGCATCTCGAGCGCGCAGACCAGGAACAGCGGGATGGCGAAGAGCACGTAACCCGACATACGGCCTTCGGCCGAAAGCGTCTGCACCTCGCGGCGCACCTCCTGGCGGGTCCGCATGAACTCGGCCAGCGTGTGGAGGATCTGTGCCAGGCGGCCACCCGTCGACTGCTGTATGCGCACCGCCTCGACGGCCCACTTCAGATCCTCCACGCCCGAGCGCTCCGCCATGTTCTCGAGCGCCTCCACGAGGTCGTTTCCGACCGCGACCTCGGCCATCACACGGTCGAGCTCGGCTGACAGCGGCGGCCGGGCGTCACGGCGGTACATGTCGATCGCGCGCTGGAAGGTCTGGCCGCCCTCGACGGAGGCCGCCATGAGGGACAGGGCGTCGGGGAGTTGCTCCTGCATCTGTTTGATCCGCTTGTTGGCCCGCCGGGAGGGCAGGTGCCACGCGACCATGGCCACCAGCCCGATGGCGACGAGGCTGCCGAAGATCGAACCCGAGATGATGCCGGCGACGATGGCCAGCATGAACGCGGCGGCTGCGCTGATGACCAAGTACTCCCCCGCCCGCAGCGGCATGTCCGCCCGCTCGAGGCGCTGTTCCAGGGCGCCGTGCGTGTCGACGCGCCCGAAGATGCCGGAGATGCGGACGGTCAGCGCCGACAGCTCGCCCCGCTCGGGCGACTCGCTCACCACCTCGACCGGCACCGGGGCGGTGCCCATGGTGTCGTCGAGGATCTCGGACAGCGTCCGCTGCTTGGTGCGGACCCGCATGATGACCGCCACGACGGTCAGGGCCAGTCCACCGCCCACCAGAACAGCGGCGGCGAACGCCGCCGCTTGCGTGCTCATTGCTGCGAGCATGATCCCCTCACCTCCCGTCGCGACGCCGCGCCAGCAACTCGTACAGCTCCTCGGACGGAGGCTCCACCCGGCCGGGTCGAGCCGGCCGGTGGT
>DATNLP010000071.1:0-12405 GCA_035602795.1 Acidimicrobiales bacterium
GAGGAGCTGGCCGGGTTGGCGGACCACTCCGCCGAGCTGGCGGCGTTGGTCGGGCAGGTGTCGGGCAGGCCGAACCTGTCGTGGGACGCGGTGAACGTGCCGATGATCCGGCACTGGGTCGAGGCCATGGGCGACGAGAACCCGGTGTACGTCTCCGACGAGGCGGCGCAGGCGGCCGGGTACGACTCGCTGATCGCGCCCCCGGCCATGCTGCAGGCCTGGATCATGCGCGGGCTGAAGCTGTCGAACGAGGTGGAGGCGGCCCGCGCCGCCGGGACGTCGCAGGGCGACGGGCCGAGCAACCGCATGATGGCGCTGCTCGACGACGAGGGGCTGACCTCGGTCGTGGCGACCAACTGCACGCAGAAGTACGGGCGGCCACTGGTCGTGGGGGACCGTCTGCTGGTGCGCTCGTTCATTGAGTCGATCTCGGATCCGAAGCGGACGGCGCTCGGCACCGGGCGCTTCGTGACCACGCGCCTGGACTTCGTGGCCGTGCCCGACGCGTCCGTCCCGCCCGCCCCGCAGTCGGACGAGCAGGTGCAGGCCCTCTACGACGCCGGCGAGCCGGTGGCCACCATGCGCTTCCGGATCCTCAAGTTCCTGCCGGTGCAGCGCCAGGCGCCCCGGCCGCCGCGCCCGCACCCGGCCCTGACGCAGGACAACGCCTTCTGGTTCGCGGGCGCGCAGGCGCACCAGCTCCTCATCCAGCGCTGCATGTCGTGCGGCACGTTGCGCCACCCGCCCCTGCCGGCCTGCGGCGTGTGCGGCTCGCTCGAGTGGGACACCGTGGCGTCGTCGGGCCGGGGCACGCTGTACTCCTACGTCGTGGTGCACTACCCGCAGGTGCCGTCGTTCGAGTACCCGCTGCCCATCGGGCTGATCGAGCTGGAGGAGGGGACCCGCGTCGTGGCCAACCTCGACGGCATGGCGCTCGAGGACATTGAGATCGGCATGGCGCTGCGGGCCGAGTTCGTCGACCACGACGACGAGCTGTCGCTGCCGGTGTTCGTGCCGGCCCGGTCGGGAGGGGAGCGCTGATGGAGTTCGGCCTGAGCGAGGAGCAGCTGGCTGTCTCGGAGACGGCGACGGGCCTCTTCGCCGGCCTGGTCGACCCGCAGCGGGTGGCCGCGGTGGAGTCCACGCAGGACCGCATCGACCGCGACCTGTGGCAGGCGCTCGCCGCGGCCGACCTGCTCGGGCTGGCCGTCCCTGCGGAGCACGGCGGCGGCGGCTACGGGCTGACGGAGCTGTGCCTGCTGCTCGAGGCGCAGGGCAACGCGGTGGCGCCGGTCCCGCTGTGGGCCACGCTGGTGCTGGGCGCGCTGCCCCTGGCCCACTTCGGCTCGGCGGCCCAGCAGGCGCGCTGGCTGCCCGGCGTGGTGCGCGGCGAGGTGCTGCTGACCGCGGCGCTGGCCTCCAGCGCCACCAGCCCGACGTTGTCGCCGGCGGTGCGAGCGGTGGCGGACGGCGACGGCTGGGTGCTCGACGGGACGGAGCTGGTGGTGCCGCAGGCCCACGTGGCCACCGGGGTGGTGCTGCCGGCGCGCACCGAGGGTGGCGCGGTCGTGGTGGCGCTGGTGGACCCGGCGGCGCCCGGCGTGTCGCGGGAGCGCACGGTGACCACCAACCGCGAGATCCACCCGCACCTGCACGTCGCCGGCCTGCGGATCGGGCCCGACGACCTGCTGGTGGGCCCCGAGGCGGGGCGCTCGGTCCTCGACTTCATGGTGACGTCGTCGACCATTGCGCTGGGCGCGTTGCAAGTGGGCGTGTGCGAGGCCGCGCTGACACAGACGGCGGCCTACCTCAACGGGCGCCACCAGTTCGGCCGGCCGCTCTCGACGTTCCAGGGCACCATGCTGCGGGCGGCGGACGCCGCCATCGACATCGAGGCCATGCGGGTCACCTGGCAGAACGCCGCCTGGCGCTTCGACACCGGCCGCGACGCGGCCGACGCGGCGCGGGTGGCCAAGTGGCAGGCGTCGGAGCGGGGACAGCGCACGGTGGCCGCCACCCAGCACCTGCACGGGGGCATGGGGGCCGACATCACGTACCCGATCCACCGCTACTTCCTGTGGGGCAAGCAGATTGAGCTGCTGCTCGGCGGTCCGAGCGCGCAGCTGTCCAAGCTTGGCGCCTCCATCGCCGAGCGGGCGCTGGTGGAGGCGTCGTCGTGACCGCCGGCTCGTCGTCGGTTGGGCCGACGTTCTTCGACGTGTCGGTGGGCGAGGAGCTCCCGGTGCTCGAGCTGCCCATTTCGCGCACGCTCGTCGTCTCGGGGGCCATCGCCAGCCGGGACTACCAGGACGTGCACCACGACCAGGTGCTGGCCCAGGCCCGCGGGTCCAAGGACATCTTCATGAACATCCTGACCACCAACGGGCTGGTGGGCCGCTACGTGACCGACTGGTCGGGGCCGCGCAGCCGGCTGGCCGAGATCGACATCCGGCTGGGGGCGCCCAACTACCCCGACTGCACCATGGCGATGACCGGCTCGGTCATGGAGAAGGGGCCGCTGGGTGACGACGGCACGACCGGCATGGTGAAGGTGGCCGTGCGCGGGGCGAACGACCTGGGCGACCACGTGAGCGGCACCGTGACGGTGATCCTGCCGCTCGGAGACGAGGACGGGGACTGATGCCGCACGCGTTCGCCGGCCGGGTGGCCATCGCCGGCATCGGGGCCACCGAGTTCTCCAAGGCCTCGGGGCGCTCCGAGCTGCGCCTGGCCGTGGAGGCGGTGGACCTGGCGCTGAAGGAGGCGGGCCTGGCGCCGGCCGAGGTGCAGGGCATGGTCACGTTCAGCTCGGACACCAACCCCGACATCGACATCGCGCGCAGTCTGGGCGTCGGCGAGCTGAGCTTCTTCAGCCGCATCCACTACGGCGGCGGCGCGGCCTGCGCCACCGTTCAGCAGGCGGCACTGGCCGTCGCCGCCGGGGTGGCCGACGTCGTCGTCTGTTACCGCGCCTTCAACGAGCGCTCGGGCAGCCGCTTCGGTGCCGGAGTGCAGGGCCGGGCGCCGCTCCCCAACGCGGAGAACGCGCACATGGCGTCCTACCTGCCGGTCGGGCTGTTGACGCCGGCCTCGTGGGTGGCCATGGCGGCCCAGCGCTATCTCTACGCGACCGGGGCGACGAGCGAGGACCTGGGCCGGGTGGCCGTGGCCGACCGTCGGCATGCGGCGACCAACCCCAAGGCCTGGTTCTACGAGCAGCCGATCACACTCGAGGAGCACCAGGCGAGCCGCTGGATCGTCGAGCCGCTGCACCTGCTCGACTGTTGCCAGGAGACCGACGGCGGCCAGGCCCTGGTGGTGACGTCGCTGGAGCGGGCGCGCGATCTCGCCACGACGCCGGTGGTGGTGCGCGCCGCCGCCCAGGGCTCGGGGGCGGGCCAGGACATGATGACGAGCTACTACCGCGACGACCTGCTCGGGCTGCCCGAGATGGGCGTCGTGGCCCGCCAGTTGTGGGAGACCTCGGGGCTGGGCCCGTCCGACGTGCAGGCGGCCATCCTCTACGACCACTTCACGCCCTACGTGCTCTACCAGTTGGAGGAGCTCGGCTTCTGTGCCAAGGGCGAGGCCAAGGACTTCGTGCGCGACGGGCGCATCGAGGTCGGCGGCGCGCTCCCCCTCAACACCCACGGGGGCCAGCTGGGCGAGGCCTACCTGCACGGGATGAACGGCATCGCCGAGGGCGTCCGGCTGGTGCGCGGCACCTCGGTCAACCAGGTGGCCGGCCTGGAACACGTCGTGGTCACGGCCGGCACCGGCGTGCCGACCAGCGGGCTGGTCCTCGGCGTCGATCGCTGACGCCGCCGGCTGCGCCTGCCGGCCGGGGCTGCCCTTCGAAACCGCCGGCGACTTGGTTCAGCCCGGTGGCTCGGGGCGACCCCCCCGGCCCAGCTCCGTGAGGCCGCCCCAGCAGAAGGCGGTGAGGAGCCCCAGGGCTTCGTCGGCTCCAACCGCGGCGGGCTCGGCCCGCCAGACCAGGCCCAGGCTCTCGGCCGCCCCCTGGATGAGGGCGGCGACCAGCCGGGGGTAGGGCTCGGGCACCCACGGCTGGGACCGGCGGACGGCGTCCGCGATGACCTCCCGCAAGGAGTCCCGCAGGCTGTCGTAGGCGTCGTGGACACCCGGGTCCGTGACGTTGAAGGTGGCCGCCTGGTCACCCACCTTGCCCAGCCAGAAGGCCAGCCCCTCCCGCAGGGTGCCGCGCGGGTCGGCGTCCAGGTCCGATCCGGCGAGCGCCCCGCGCAGCTCGGCGGCATAGGCCAGGCCCTGCCGGTCGATGAGGGCCTGGAAGAGGGCGTCCTTGGAGGAGAAGTGCTGGTAGAGCAGACCCTTGGCTATCCCGGCCGCCTTGGCCACGTCCTCCATGCGGGTCGCCTCGAAGCCCAGCCGCCCGAAGACGTCGGTGGCGGCATCGAGGATCGTCTCCCTCCTGGCCTCCCTGGTCAGGCGTGGCTTGCCCATCTCTCGCGCTCCCGGCTGGTGGAGGTTTGCAGTAAATCAACTCTACCGGGGGTTGACCCAGTGGTGACTGATGAGTCACTATCAAAGTGACCGGCAGGTCACTTTGGAAGGCGGGGAGGCAGAAGGATGACCGTGAGGTTCGATGCCGTGACGGCTGAGGTGCCCGAAGACGAGGAGGAGCAGTCCCGCCCCGACGCCTTCGAGGCGCTGGTGGCGCGCCTGAGCCAGCAGTCGGTGACCAAGCACTTCGACGCCTATGCCGACGTCCCCTGGGACGAGGAGGCTTATCGGATCGAACCGGAGGACCCACGCTGGGAACTCCCGGCCGACGATCCGCTCGGGGCCACGGAGTGGTACCAGTGCCTGGCGCAGCCCACGCGGGCCCGCCTCGGACTCGAGATGGTGGCCTCCAAGATGAAGATCGGCCTGGAGTTCGAGAGCGTGCTCAAGCGCGGCCTGCTCGAGTACGCCACGACCCTGCCCAACCGGTCACCTGAGTTCCGTTACGCCTACCACGAGGTGATCGAGGAGGCCCAGCATTCGCTCATGTTCCAGGAGTTCGTCAACCGGAGCGGATACGACTCCCGGGGCCTCGGGCGGGCCGACCGGTTCGCTGCCCGCTTCATCGTCAGCCTGGGCCGGCGCTTCCAGCCCCTGTTCTTCACCTTCGTGCTCGGCGGAGAGGATCCGATCGACTACGTACAGCGTCGCGAGCTGCGCAGCGGTCGCCTGATCCATCCCCTCCTCGAGCGCATCATGCGCATCCACGTGACCGAAGAGGCCCGCCACCTGTCGTTCGCCCGCCACTACCTGAAGCGGACCGTTCCTTCCCTCGGACGGCTGCGGCGGGCCGAGCTAGCCGTCGGTGGTCCCTTCGTTCTGGCCATGATGGCCCAGATGATGCTGCGGCCCTCCGGCCAGCTCGTCCGTAGATATGAGATCCCGCCGGCGGTGTTGCAGGAAGCGTTCGCCGACAATCCGCAGCACCGTTCGGAGGCGCTGGCGTCCATGGCCAAGCTGCGTCGGCTGTGGGGCGAGCTCGGCCTCACCGGCACGGTCTACCGACGATTGTGGAAGATCCTCGGGCTGTGGAACGAGGACTCCATCACGGCGGGCGCCGAGGTGGGCGCCTGATGGCCGACGCCTGGGAGCCGGGGGCACCCTCGCTGCGGGCCATGGGCCCTGGCGCGATCGGCGGCGGCGTCGTTCCCTTGGCCGTCTACTACGCCGTGCGGTCGCACGTGAACGGGGACGCGCCGGCGTTGATGATCGCCGGCGCTCCGGCGGCGCTCTGGGTCGCCTTCGAGTGGGCGAGGAAGCGGCGGATCGATCCCGTCGGCTGCATCGTGCTGTTCGGCTTCGTCGCCGGCATCCTGACGTCGATGACCCTTGGCGGCAGCGCCTTCGTGCTCAAGGTGCGGGACTCCGCCTTCACCGCCCTCTTCGGGCTGGCCTGCCTGAGCTCGCTGTTCTGGAGTCGTCCGCTCATGTTCTTCATCGGCCGGGCCCTCTCGGCCGGTCAGGACTCGGCCAAGCTCGCGGCCTATGACGAGCTGTGGAAAATGCCCAGCGCGCCCCGCACGTTCCGGCTCATCACCGTGGCGTGGGGTATCGGCCTCATCACTGAGGCCTCGGCCCGGGTCCTGTTGGCCCTCGCCTTGCCCACCGGACCGTTCCTGGCGGTTTCGCCGGTGCTGAGCGCCGTCGTGCTCGGCGGTCTGTTCGGCTTCACCGTCTGGTACAGCCGTCGCGCCCGACGCCTCGGCGAGAGTACCTTCGCCGACCTCGGTCTCACCTACCCCTCTGTTCCGGTGGGCGAGGAGCCCGTGCCGGCCGCCGAGTAGACGACGGCCTGGTGGCGCCCGCAGGGCGGTCCGACATGATCCGGGACACGGACGGTGGCATGGCCGTGGTGGCGTACCCGGGGGGCCGGCCTTGGGCCGGGAGCATGCAGAAGTCGGACGGCGACTCGGTTCTCTCGCTCCTTCCGACTCCACGGCGCGGGCATCGTTTTCGAGAAGAAGAGCATCCGGGTCCAGTCTCCGAGGCCGTGCCCGCGGTGCCAAGGGCGGGAGATACGGCGGCGCAAACTCCCAGCCGAAAGCGCGCCCGCGGAGTCTAAGGTCGGGGTCGTGAGCGCAGGAAAGACGCTTCCAGCGATCGGCGTCGACATCGGCGGGACCGGGATTAAGGGCGCACCGGTGGACATCGAGACCGGCACCCTGCTGGCAGAGCGCCTGCGCCTCCTCACCCCGTCTCCGGCGACGCCCGCTGCCGTGGCCGAAGTGGTGGCCGAGCTGCTGGGGCAGATCGGCGGGGACGGCCCGGTCGGGTTGACCATTCCGGCGGTGGTGTACGACGGCACCGTGGAGACGGCGTCCAACATCGACGAGGCCTGGATCGGCATCGATGCGGTCAAGCTCTTCGCGGAGGCGACCAGCCGGCCGGTGGCGGTGCTCAACGACGCGGACGCCGCGGGCGTGGCCGAGGCACGTTTCGGCGCCGGCAAGGACGCCACCGGCGTCATTGCCGTGATCACGCTGGGCACCGGCATCGGCAGCGCGCTCATCATCGACGGCACCCTGGTGCCCAACACCGAGCTGGGCCACCTGCCGCTTCACCACGGCGACGCCGAGGACTGGGCCGCCGACTCGGTGCGCGAGAACGAAGAGCTGTCCTGGAAGAAGTACGCCGAGCGGTTGCAGAAGTACCTCGAGCTGGTCGAGCGCATCCTGTGGCCGCAGCTGTTCATCATCGGCGGCGGTGTCAGCAAGAAAGCCGACAAGTTCCTGCCCCACGTCGAGCTGCGCACGCCGGTCGTCCCGGCCAAGCTCTTGAACGATGCCGGCATCGTCGGTGCCGCCATGTTCGCGCCCGGGGGATAGCAGCGATCACACACACGACGAGGGAGGTGGCGTGAGCGCGACGGACGCTAAGACCGATGTCGACACCTCATCCGTCGACACCAGCCGCGGCCTGTGCCTGGACGGGGTCCAGCAGTCGAGCTCGGGGCACCCGGCACGCCCGACCGGGTGGCCGGGCTGGCGCGCCAACAACAGGAGGCCGCGGCCGGGCGGGTAGGAACGCCGTCACCGCGCCGCACCCACACCCGAGAAGGGAGACCAATGAAGGCCACCGAGACGCTCCACGAGCGGGGTCAGAGCCTCTGGCTCGACAACATCACCCGCGGCTTGCTCGACGACGGCACCATCAAGAAGTTCATCGACTCCTACTCGGTGACCGGGCTGACGTCGAACCCGTCCATCTTCGACAAGGCCATCGGCTCGGGTGACTACGACGACGCCATCCGGGCCAAGGCGAGCCCGGGGCTGTCGGACGAGGACCTGTTCTTCGAGTTGGCCGTCGAGGACCTGCAGCGGGCGGCCGACCTGTTCGGGCCCGTTCACGAGTGGACCGACGGCGTGGACGGCTGGGTCTCGCTCGAGGTCTCGCCACTGTTGGCCTACGACACGGCCAAGACGACCGAGGCGGTGAAGGCGCTGCACGCCCGGGCGGACCGCGAGAACCTCTTCATCAAGATCCCGGGCACGCCCCAGGGGTTGCCCGCCATCACCGAGGCCATCGCCGCCGGCGTCCCGGTCAACGTGACCCTGCTGTTCTCGGCCGACCACTACCGGGCGGCGGCCGAGGCCTACCTGGCCGGGGTGGAGCGCCGGGTGGCCGCCGGCCTCGACCCGGCGGTCGGCTCGGTGGCGTCGGTGTTCATGTCGCGCTGGGACGTCGCCGTGGCCAAGGAGGTGCCGGCCGAGCTGGCCGACACGCTGGCCCTGGCCGTCGGGCTCGACGTGTACCGCGCCTACCGGCAGGTCATGGGCTCGGACCGCTTCCTGGCGCTGGAGAACGACGGCGCCCGCATGCAGCGCCTGCTGTGGGCCAGCACCAGTACCAAGGACCCGGCCGCGTCCGACACGCTGTACGTGCACGGGCTGGCCGCTCCCTTCACGGTCAACACCATGCCCGACGAGACACTCGAGGCCTTCTACGACCACGGCGAGGTCGGCGACCCGCTGCCGGCCGACGGGGGCGACGTCGACGCCCGATTGGGCCGCTTCCATAACGCCGGGGTCGACCTGGGCGCGCTGGCCGCCAAGCTCCAGAGCGACGGCGCCGCGTCCTTCGTCGACGCGTGGCACGAGCTCATCGGCCGGATCCAGACGCAGAGGTCTGCACTAGGTTGAGGGCGCCTCGCCACCGAGCCCCCACGGAGGAAGGACTGCCATGCCGGATGCACCGCTGCCGCTGAGGAAGCGTCCCGCCTTCGCCGCGCTGGCCGACCATCACGCCGCGATCGAGGGCCGCACCCTCCGCGAGCTCTTCGACGCGGACGCCACGCGAGGGGAGAAGCTGACGGCCGAAGCCACCGGGCTCTACCTGGACTACTCGAAGAACCGGGTGACCGACGAGACCATGCAGCTGCTGGTGGAGCTGGCCCAACAGTCCGGCCTCGAGCAGCACCGCGACGCCATGTTCGCCGGGGAGCGGATCAACGTGTCCGAGAACCGCTCGGTGCTCCACGTGGCCCTGCGCATGCCCAAGGGGGCCACCCTGGTGGTCGAGGGCGTCGACGTGGTGGCCGAGGTGCACCAGGTGCTCGACCGCATGGCGGCCTTCGCCGAGCGCGTCCGCTCGGGCGACTGGAAGGGGCACACGGGCAAGCCGATCCGCAACGTCATCAACATCGGCATCGGCGGGTCGGACCTGGGGCCGGTGATGGCCTACGAGGCGCTGCGCCACTACACCCGGCGCGACCTGGTCTTCCGCTTCGTCTCCAACGTGGACTCGACCGATTTCGCCGAGGCCACCCGGGACCTGTCGGCGGACGAGACGCTCTTCATCGTGTCGTCCAAGACCTTCGGCACGCTCGAGACGCTGACCAACGCCAAGTCGGCCCGGGCCTGGGTGATCGACCAGCTGGGAGACGAGTCGGCCGTCGCCAAGCACTTCGTGGCCGTGTCCACCAACGCCGAGCGGGTGGCCGAGTTCGGCATCGACACCGACAACATGTTCGGCTTCTGGGACTGGGTCGGGGGGCGCTACTCCATGGACTCGGCCATCGGGCTCTCCACCATGCTGGCGATCGGCCCGGACCAGTTCGCCGAAATGCTGGCGGGCTTCCACGCCATGGACGAGCACTTCCGCACGGCCCCGCTGGACCGGAACCTGCCCGTGCTCATGGGCCTGCTGGCCGTGTGGTACGTGAACTTCTTCGGGGTGCAGACCATCGGGGTCATGCCCTACGACCAGTACCTCAAGCGGTTCCCCGCCTACCTGCAGCAGCTGACGATGGAGTCGAACGGCAAGCACGTCACGCTCGACGGCACGGTGGTGGACTACGACACCGGGCCGGTGTACTGGGGCGAGCCCGGGACCAACGGCCAGCACAGCTTCTACCAGCTGATCCACCAGGGGACGCGGCTCATCCCGGTCGACCTCATCGGGTTCGGCCAGTCGCTGAACCCGCTCGGGGAGCACCACGACATCCTGACTTCCAACGTCTTCGCCCAGGCCCAGGCGCTGGCCTTCGGCAAGACGGAGGCGGAGGTGCTGGCCGAGGGCACGGCGCCCGCGGTGGCGCCACACCGTGTCATGCAGGGGAACCGCCCGACCAACGTGCTCCTGGCCGAGAAGATCACGCCGTTCACGCTCGGCACGCTGGTGGCGCTCTACGAGCACAGCGTGTTCACCCAGGGCACCGTCTGGTCGATCGACTCGTTCGACCAGTGGGGCGTCGAGCTCGGCAAGGTGCTGGCGGTGGCCATCATCCCCGAGCTCGAGAGCGAGGCCGATCCGGCGCTTGCGCACGACTCGTCGACGAACGCGCTGATTCGCAAGTACCGGACACTCAAAGGCTAGGAGCGACACAATGGCGACTGACAAGCCCATGCAGCTCGGCATGGTCGGACTGGGCCGCATGGGGGCCAACCTCGTGCGCCGCCTGATGCGGGACGGCCACCGCTGCGTCGTCTACGACGTCAATGCCGACGCGGTGAAGGAGCTCGAGGGCGAGGGCGCCACCGGCGCGTCGTCGCTGCAGGACTTCGTGGCCAAGCTCGACAAACCCCGCGCGCTGTGGCTCATGCTGCCGGCCGCCATTGTGCAGTCGACGCTGGAGCAGCTCCTTCCGCTGCTCGAAGCCGACGACGCCGTCATCGACGGCGGCAACTCCTACTACCGCGACGACATCACGCGGGCCAAGCAGCTGGCCGGGCACCAGCTGCACTACCTCGACTGCGGCACCAGCGGCGGGGTGTGGGGGCTCGATCGCGGCTACTGCCTGATGATCGGCGGCGAGACCGACGTGGTCCAGCGCCTCGACCCGCTGTTCAAGACGATCGCGCCCGGGAAGGGCAGCGCCGAGCCGACGCCCGGCCGTACGCGCACCGACGGCACGGCGCCGGACGGCTACCTGCACTGCGGTCCGAACGGCGCCGGCCACTTCGTGAAGATGGTGCACAACGGGATCGAGTACGGGATGATGGCCTCCATCGCCGAGGGCCTGAGCATCATCAAGCACGCCAACGCCGGCAAGGGGACCCAGGAGGAAGACGCCGAGACCACCCCGCTGCGCGACAAGTGGGCCTACCAGTACGACATCGACGTGGGTGAGGTGGCCGAGGTGTGGCGGCGCGGCTCGGTGGTCGGCTCCTGGCTGATGGACCTCACCGCCGACGCCTTCGCGCGCTCACCGGACCTGGACGACTTCGCCGGCCGGGTGTCGGACTCGGGCGAGGGCCGCTGGACCGTCCTGGCGGCGGTGGACGAGGGCGTGCCGGCCTCGGTCATCACGGCGTCGCTCTACGAACGCTTCGAGTCCCGTGGCCTGGGCGAGTTCGCCGACAAGATCCTCTCGGCCATGCGCAGCGAGTTCGGCGGCCACGCCGAGAAGAAGCAGTAGGCCCGCCACCGGTGCAGCACCAGCTCGAAGCCCTGGCCGACCCGGCGGCGGTCGCCCGCGCCGGGGCGGCCTTCGTGGCCGAGCGGGCGCGCCAGGCCGTGGCGGCCTCGGGCCAATTCCACTTCGCGGTGAGCGGCGGCCACACGCCCTGGGCCATGTTCGCCGAGCTGGCGTCCGAGACCGTCCCCTGGGACGGCACCGTCGTCTACCAGGTGGACGAACGGGTGGCGCCCCCCGACGACCCCGACCGCAACCTGCACCACCTGCTCGACGCGCTCGGCTCGGCACCGGCGCGCGTCGTCCCCATGCCGGTCAACGACGAGGACCTCGAGGCGGCGGCGGCCCGCTACGCCGGCTCGCTGCCGGCGCACTTCGACCTCGTCCACCTGGGCCTCGGCCCCGACGGGCACACGGCGTCGCTCGTGCCGGACGACCCCGTCCTGGCGGTGGAGGACCGCCTGGTCGCGCTGACCCGGCCCTACCAGGACCGGGTGCGCATGACGCTCACCTACCCGGGGCTGGCCCGGGCGCGCCAGATCCTGTGGTTGGTCACCGGCGAGGACAAGAAAGGACCCCTGTCCCGGCTCCTGGCCGGCGACACCGGCATCCCGGCCGGCCGGGTGGAGGCCGACGCGTCGCTGGTGATGGCGGACGCGGCCGCAGCCGGTGCCTGAGGTTCGGGTGTCCGGGCCACGTCGCCCCGCCGCCGGGGCTCAGCCGAAGTCCGTGCGGCCGACCGTCTGGCCCCGGCCCACCAGCACGGTCGACACCAGCTCGGGCGGGAACAGGCCGTGACCCACCAGGCCCGGGGTGGCGCCCAGGTGGGCGGCCAGCTGCGCCGGATCGTCGACGACCCCTTCGTAGTCGGCGATCACCCCGCCGTCGGGGCTGGGCGGGACGTCGCGCAGCGTCACCGCCCCCAGCTGGCGCAGCGTCGCCGGCAGCCCGAAGGCGAGGAGCTCGAGCGGGATGGGCGCGTGGATGCGTTCCACCGGCTTGGAGGAGTC